>NZ_JALHPM010000068.1:0-31910 GCF_022842525.1 Luteitalea sp. | reverse complement strand
GGCCCTGGCTGCGGTACTACAACCAGGGACGGCCGCACGCCAGCCTGAACTATCACCCACCCATCACTCGACTGCGGTGCGCCGCGTGATGAACAACGTGCTTGTACTCAACAGCTAGCCGCGCGCCACGCCCACCAATGAGGCGCATACTTGCAGGCATGCCGTGACGCTCCGACACGACGCCTTCAAGGAGTTCGTCCTCATGAAGTGCCTTGCCCTCACGATCCTCGTTGCCTCCAGCCTCGCTCTTGCCGCGTGCGAGCGGCAGACCACCGGCAGCGACGCAGGAACGCCTGTGGGGCCGCCGGCAACGACGACCGCCACTCCCGCTCCCGAGCCGCTGCTGGTCACCGCGCGCCAGTTGTTCACGGTGATTCCAGACACCCCGCCGGAGCTTCCCGGCAACGCGGCCACTCCCGAGAAGGTGGCGCTCGGGAAGATGCTCTATTTCGACCCGCGGCTGGCGGCCAGCCACGCGATCAGTTGCAGTTCCTGCCACAACCTGGGCCTGGGTGGCACCGACAACGAAGAGACGTCGATCGGCCACCGCTGGCAGCGTGGCACGCGCAACGCGCCGACCGTCCTGAACGCGGTCTTCAACACCGCGCAGTTCTGGGACGGCCGCGCCGCCGACCTCGAGGCCCAGGCCGGCGGCCCGATGGTCAATCCCGTCGAGATGGCCTCACCGGAGGTGCACGTGCCCGAGCAGTTGCGCGGCATCCCCGGGTATCGCGACGCCTTCGCGCGCGCCTTCCCTGGTGAGGCCGATGCGGTCACGCTCGCCAACGCGCAGAAGGCCCTCGCCGTCTTCGAGGCAAGTCTGCTGACCCCGAACGCGCCATTCGACCGCTACCTGAAGGGCGACGCGTCCGCGTTGTCGGCGCACGAGAAGACCGGTCTGTCGACGTTCATCGACAAGGGCTGCATCAGGTGCCACAACGGCATCAACATCGGCGGCGGCATGTACGCGAAGTTCGGCGTCTTCGCCTCGCCAGGCGCGGCGCTCCTGCCGCCGGGCGACAAGGGCCGCTTCACGGTGACGAAGGTCGACAGCGATGCGTACAGCTTCAAGGTGCCGACCTTGCGCAACATCACGCTGACGGCGCCCTACTTCCACACCGGCACCGTGTGGGATTTGCGTCAGGCCGTGGCCGTGATGGGTGATGCGCAACTGGGCAGCACGCTGACCGATGCCGAGATCGACGCCCTCACGGCGTTCATGGGAAGCCTGACGGGCACGCAGCCTGTCGTCACGCTGCCCATCCTGCCGCCGAGCGTAGCCACGACGCCACGACCGGCCCCGTGAACGTGATCAGCCGTCTCCGCGGCCGTCTGCCAGCACCGCGGCAGCGAGGAGCGCCGCCAGGACCGTGAAGAGGGGCGCCGACAGGTCCGGACCACGACCGGGAATCCCGGTCTGCGCCACTTCGAGCAGGAAGGTCGCGAGGATCGCGCCAGCGGGCCAGCGTCGACGAGCATGCGTGTGCCCGTCGGCGTCGGCCCATCGCGCGGCGACGACGGCGGCCAGCCCGAACCAGCCGAACAGCAGCGCGTAGTCGATGGCGCCGAGCAGTCCGCCGAGACCGACACGCGGGAACCAGCTGAAGGTGTGGACGGCGGCGCCGGGTACAGGCCGCAACTCGTACGCGGCCACGGTGAAGGCCGCGCCGAGCAGCAGCGCGGACGCCCAGCGACGCGTGTGGCAGGCCTCTCTGCTCACGAGCAACGACGAGGCGATGCCCACCCCGGCGACGGTCATGCCGGCGAGTTCCTCGAACGACAGCGGCGCATTCGCGTCGAGCAGGAGCTGCAGGGCCAGTGAGACGCCTGCCGTGAGCACGAACGCGGCGAGACTCGGCATCCGGCCACGGGCGAGCAGGCGACAGGCGCAGCCCACGGCTCCCCAGGCCCCCGCATGTCGCAGCAGCCGCCACGCATCCAGCGGTGCGCCGTCTGCCCAGTGCCGCAGGAACGACAGATTCGAGCGCACCGTGCCGACGTCCACGGCAAACACCCACGGCATGGTCTGCGACACGACCCAGCCGAGCGCCACCGCCGCGGTCAGCAGGCGCAGCCGCACATCCGGTGTGCTGACAGACGACGGCGGTCGTGGACCGAGAAGGGTTGGCGCCGCGCGCAGCGCCAGGCCGGCCCCCACGCCCAGGGCACCGCCGGTGACATTGGCGATGAGGTCGTAGAGGGACGACACGCGGGCGGCCTGGCAGGCCTGTACCAGTTCCATGCCCAGCGAGAGCAGGCCAATGGCGACGGTCGCGCCGACCACGGTGGCCAGCACGCGCACCAGTGGCGGGCGGCCAGACGGCCCCACCCACGCGCGCGTCGCCGCGAGCACGAGCAGCAGGCCGAGGGGCACGTAGGCCACCACGTTGGCCAGCATGTCGGAGCGAGAGATCCGCGCCCCGACCTCGAGCACGGCCCCGGTACACATCCACGCACCGCCCTGCGCCAGCGACTGGTACACGATGAAGGCGGTATAGAGCAGCAGCGCGAACAGGCTCGTGCGGCGCGCGGACGAAGGGACGGGCATGGTCGTGACTGGTGACGGCTGACGGTCTGGCCGATATGCTGCAGGACACCATGGCAGGCCGCGCCCCGTCCGGCAAGCCGGCATCACCTCCGACAATGGGACGTTCCACTCGCCAGAGGGTGATGCGAGGCCTGGCGGTCGCCGCGCTCGGTGCCTCGCTCGGGGTCGCCACGGCCTCGGCGCAACCCGGCCCAGCCACCAGCCAGCCGGCGCCGGCGCCGTCCTTTCTGGTCGAGCCTCGTGGCTATGGGCTGCGGCCGGAGGCCGAGCCGCCCCGATATGTGCGTCCCGCCCGGCGCACCGGCTTGCCCGGCATCGAGGACGTGGACTGGCTGGACCTCGGCGTGGAGTTCCGGACGCGTGTCGAGCATCACGACAACGACTATCGCCGTCGCGAGCCGGCCGTGGACGATCTGCTGCTGTTGCGGACGCGCCTGTACGTGGGGATACGCCAAGGCCTCGATCCGTTCCGGTTCGTCGTCGAGCTGACCGACTCGAGACGCCTCGGCGGCCAGTTCGCGCCGGACGACCGCGACGTGAACCTGACCGAACCCATCCAGGCCTATGCGGAACTGCACTTCGCCAACGGCGCCGGCAAGAGCCGACCCGTCAGCGTCAAGGTGGGGCGGCACGCCTTCGAGACACTCGATCGGCGCCTCATCGCTCGCAACGAGTGGCGCAACACGACCAACACCTTCGACGGCGTGCGCGCCACCGTCGGCAGGTCGACAGGCGCGTGGCAGGTCGACCTGCTCGCGCTCAAGCCGGTGCGACGACTCCTCTCGGGCCTGGACCAGCCGGACCGCGCCCAGTGGCTGACCGGGGCCATCGTCGATGCGCGGCGCTGGTCGCGCGTGGCGACGATGCAGCCGTACTACCTGCGGCTGACCCAGGACGGCGCCCGGGCGTCGACGGGCGTGTCTCGAGACATCCACACCATGGGGCTCCGCGCCTACGGCGTCGTCGGACGCACCGGCCTCGACTGGGACGTCGATCTCGCCGCACAGCGCGGTGACGACGGGCCGCGATCGCATCGCGCCACCGCCGCGGTCGTCGAGGGTGGCTATTCGACAGCGCAGGCGTGGCGCCCTCGACTGAGCGTCAACCACACGTACGCGAGCGGCGACCGCAACCCGTTCGATCAGGCGAGCGAGCGCTTCGAGCGGCTGTTCGGCTTCGCGCGCCCCTTCTCGGCCAGCGACTACCTCCAGTGGGAGAACCTGCGGGCCTCCAAGCTGCGGATCGAGCTGACGCCGTCGGCGGTGCTGCGCGTCGACGCCGGGCTCAGCGGGTACTGGCTCGCGAGCGCCACCGACCGCTGGAACGTCGCCGGGTTGCGCGACCTCAGTGGCCAGAGCGGGACCTTCATGGGCCACGAGTTCGACGTGCGGGTGCGATTTCCCATCGGGTCCCGGCTGGGTGTGAATCTCGGCTACGCGCGCTTCAAGCCGGGGGACTTCACCTCGGCGACCAGCGGGCGGACCAACGCCTCGCACATCCCGTACGCGGAAGTGACGCTGCACCCGTTCCGCTGACGGCAGAGCTGCCCGCGACCCGGCGGGCCGGGGCCGTCCGTGCCCTGTCCGCGACGAGGCAGGCGGTCTTCGCATACCGTAGTCAGCGTGGTCCTCGACACGCTTCGCCCAACGCGCCACGGCCTGCTGGGGCTCCTGACCGCCGCCTCGATCCTGGTGCCGCACGTCGCGACCGGGCAGGTCGTCCTCGACCTGGTCACGGTGAAGGCCGCGACGCCGGACTCGGCCACCGCCGAGCGGGCCGCGCGCGTCGCGGTCTCCGGCGATGGCCGGTACGTCGCGTTCTGCTCGGCCGCGTTGCCCGCCGATCTCGTGCCCGGGACTACTGGTGGCAGTGCCACCAGCAACGTCTACGTCCGCGACATCGTCGCTGGCACCACCGAGATCCTGACCCGATCGGCGGCCGACCCGAGCATCACGAGCAACGGGACCTGCAGGGCCGACGTGCAGATCACGCCGGACGGTCGCTACGTGGCGTTCAGGAGCACGGCCACCAACCTGCTGAGCGATGCGTGGTCGTATGTCGGCGACAGCCCTTCGGGTTGGGTCTTCGACCGGCAGACACGTGCGCTGACGCTGGTGGACGTCGCCGTGCCGCCGTTCTTCGCCGCCGGGGTGCGGGAGATGGTGATGAGCGAGAACGGCCGGTACGTCGCCTTCTCGAGCGCGGGCGCTGGCACGCTCAGGCAACTGGTGCCGGACTTCATCGACGACAACGGCCCGATGGTCGACCTGTACGTCCGCGACCTGCAGGCCGGCACGACGCGCCTCGTGAGCCGCCAGAGCACGGATACGAGACGGGGCTCGCCGGCGGGCGTCGAGACGACGACCAGCGAGTATCCCGGCGTCCTCAGTGCCGACGGCACGCGGTTGCTGTTCAGCGCCTCGTTCGCGCAGCTGATTCCCAACGGCAGCACCGCGCGCAACCTCTACCTGTATCGTTGGGCCACCGACGACATCGTGCTGGTGTCTGCCGCCACCGGCCAGTCCATCGTCGCACCGGGCGTCACGGTGAATGTGGCGGACGCGTCGACCGACGCCAGTTTCTCCATGACGGCTGACGGCGCGTTCGCGGCGTTCACGGCGAGCGCCACGCAGGTCGAGTTGGCGGCGGAGGCGACGAGCGGGCGAAGGAACGTGTTCGTTCGCGACCTGACCACCGCAACCGCGCCGACCACGCTGGTCAGTCGCACGACGTCGGGCCTCGGTGGCAACGGCGACTCGACCGGCCCGATCATCAGCCGTGATGGCAGTGTCGTGGTGTTCGAGAGCCTCGCCACGGATCTGGTCGACACGGTCAGCGACACCGCCTCGTTCGTCGACATCTTCGCCAGGCCGGTGTCTGGCGCGACGCGCGCCGGGGCGATCTCCTTGCTGACGCGCGACTCCGAGGTGCCGGCGGGTGGCAACCAGAGCGCCGCGCTCGAGGGGGTCAGCGCCGATGGCCGCTACGTCGCGTGGCGGTCGGCCGCGACCAACTTCGTCAATCCCGCCGTCGTGATGGACGCCAATGGCGCCGAGGACGTCTTCGTGCGCGACCGCATCGCCCTGACCACCAGCGTCAAGAGCATCGTGCCCGCCGGGGTCACCGCGACAGCCAACGCGGCCAGCGGGTCGTCGACGCTGCTGCCGGGTGGAGGGGCGGCGTTCTTCAGCGAGGCCACGAACCTCCTGGTGACCCCGCCGACGGTCGGTCTCAACATCTTCGCGCCCGCGCTCGGCGTGGCCGACGTGGCGGTCTCGATCGCCGACGCGCCCGATCCGGCGCTGGTCGGCCAGCCGGTCGTCTACACCCTCGCCATCACGAACGCCGGTCCTGCGGCGGCCACCAACACGGTACTCAGCGTGCCGGTGCCCGATGGCGCCCTGGTCGTCTCGGCCCAGGGCGGCGTCACGCCCGTCGCCGGAGTCCTGCGCTTCCCGCTCGGCACGGTGGGCGTCGGCGCCAGCGCCTCCCGCACCGTGTCGGTGACCTACGGCGACCCACGCGAAGCCACGCTCCAGGCCTCGGTCTCGGCGGCGCCGACCGATCCCGTGCCCGCGAACAACGCCGCGTCGGCGAGCACGTCCATCAGGGACACGCTGGCACCGCCCGTGTCGATTGCCGGTGTCGTGCGTGCCGGCGGCATCGGGCTGGCTGGCGTGACCGTGACGGTGGCCGGCAGCGCCTTCGCCAGCGTGACGACCGCCAGCAATGGCAGCTACCTGCTCGCCAATCTGCCCGGGGACGGCACCTTCCAGGTGACACCATCGGCGACGGGCTACACGTTCGCGCCGAGCACCGTGTCGTTCGCGAACCTGACGTCCGATCAAGTGGCGGACTTCACGGCCACGTGCGCGCCGGCGATCTCGGGCGTCATCCGCGATGGACTCGACGGTGCGGTGGCCGGCGTCACGGTCACGCTGACGGGCGCGGCCAACGCGACGGCCGTGACGGACGGCGACGGCAGATACACGTTCACCGCTGTCGCCCCCGGACAGTCGTACACGGTGACGCCGAGCCTGCCGGGGTTCGCCTTCGAGCCCGCGTCGGTGACGGGCACCACCGCCGCGTGCGGAACGACGCCGCTCACGATCGTCGTGACGTCGGGCACCTTCACGCGCTACTTCGCCGAGGGCGCCACCAGCGGCTTCTTCGACACGCGCATCGCGCTGCTCAACGCGAGTGGCACGCCCACCACCGCCCGGCTGACGTTCCAGACGTCCAGCGGCACCGACATCGTGCAGGACGTGCCGCTCGACGGCCTGCAGCGCGCCACCATCGACCCCAAGAGCATCCCGGGGCTGGAGGTCGCCGAGTTCTCGACCGTCGTGTCGTCGGACCAGCCGCTCATCGCCGACCGGACGATGCGCTGGGATGCGTCCGGATATGGCAGCCACGCCGAGACCAGCCTCGCCGAGCCGAGAACCACGTGGTACCTCGCGGAGGGCGCCACGACGGGCAACTTCCAGCTCTTCTACCTGATGCAGAACCCGGGTGACACGGCCGCCGCGGTGGAGGTGACCTACCTGCTGCCGGCGCCGGCGCAACCCTTCACGAAGCTCTATTCGGTGCCGGCACGGACGCGACAGAACATCTGGGTCAACGTCGAGGATCCGCGATTGGCGCGCGCCGAGGTCTCTGCCGTCTTCGTATCGTCGCTGCCGGTGATCGTCGAGCGGGCGATGTACAGCAACACGCCGGGGCAGTTGTTCGCGGCCGGCCACGAGGCGGCGGCCGTCCCGGGCCCTGCCCTGCAGTGGTTCTTCGCCGAGGGCGCCACCGGACCGTACTTCGACCTGTTCTACCTGATCGCGAATCCAGGCACGACGCCAGCGATCATCGATGGGCGCTACCTGCTGCCGGACGGCCGGGTGCTGACCAAGCAGTACGCCGTGGCGCCGCAGAGCCGCTTCAACGTCTGGGCTGACGTCGAGACGTTCCCGGGCCGCACCGGGTTGCCGCTCGCGAACACGGCCGTGTCGGCCACGTTCACCGCGGCCAACGGCGTCGGCTTCGTCGCCGAGCGCGCGATGTGGTGGCCGGGCGAGGCCTCGCAGTGGGTGGAGGGGCACGACTCGGCCGGGGCGCTGCGGTCGGGCACCCGGTGGGCCGTCGCCGATGGCGAAGTCGGCGGGCCGTCAGGCGTCGAGACGTATCTGCTGATCGCGAACACCTCGAATGCCGACGGCACGGTGCGGGTGACGATCGTCTACGAGGACGGCAGCACCAGCGTGCTGACGCGCGCCCTGACGGCCAACTCGCGCGCCAACATCGCCGTCGCCGTGGACGTCCCCGCGGCAGCGAACCGCCGCTTCGGCGCCGTGATCGAGAGCCTCGGCGCCAACCCCGCGCAGATCGTCGTCGAGCGCGCCATGTACAGCAATGCCGGTGGCGTCACGTGGGCCGCGGGCTCCAACAACCTCGGCACGCGCCTGCGGTAGCGGGCATTCCCCGAAGGTCGTCGGCTGTGGCAGACTCCCGCCATGTCACAGCCCGTCCATGCCCTGAACTGGTTCGAGATCCCGGTGACCGACTTCGCTCGCGCGAAGACCTTCTACGAAGCCGTGCTCGGATTGACGATCCACACCCTCGAGATGGGCCCCATGACGATGGGGATGCTGTCGGCTGACCAGAACGCGGTCGGAGGGGCAATCGTGCACGGTGGGGGCGTCACGCCCTCGACGGAGGGCACGACGGTGTACCTGAACGGCGGCGACGACCTCGCGCCCATGCTGTCGCGTGTCGAGCAGGCGGGCGGCTCGATCGCCGTGCCGAAGACCGAGATCGGCAACGACTTCGGCTTCTTCGCGCTCTTCATCGACACCGAGGGCAACAAGGTCGGACTGCACTCGATGGCGTAGGCGCGCGCGAGCGGCCAGGCGCTCCCCATCTAGCGCGCGGCGGCAAGCTCGCGGACGATCTCGGCGTGCACCCGGACGAACTGCAGGAACGCCGCTTCGAGGATGCGCTCCTGGTCGCCGTGTGCCCCGAAGCCCTTCGCGGCGTCCTCGCGATCGATCATCGGGCCGATGCCGTAGCACTGCACGCCGCGCGCCCGCACCTGCGCGGCATCGGTCGCGCCGGACATCATCGTCGGTAGCGTGGCGACGCCGTACACACGACGATGCGCCGCCTCGATGACGGCGAAGGCCTCGGTCCCGAGCCCTGACGGTGGCGCAGCCGGGCGGCCGTTGCCCGTGGCCGCGGGGAGCAGCTCGATGGCCGGGTCGTCGACGAGGGCCCGCAAGCGATCGAGAAACGCCGGCATGTCCTCGTCCGGCAGGGCCCTGATGTCGAGGATCACCTCGGCCTCCGACGGGATCACGTTGCGGAGATAGCCGCCCGTGATCACGTTGGGCGAGATCGACGTCCGCAGCAGCGCATGGAACAGCGGCGCCTTCGCCGCGAAATGATTCTGCACCGCCTCGACGTCGCGGCCCTCGACGATGGCGCGGTAGCGCGCCGCGTCCTCTGGGGGCGAGAGGCGCGCCAGGCCATCGAAGTAGGCGCGTGTCGTCTCGTTGAGTCGCATCGGCGTCCGCCAGGCCGCAATCCTGGCGATGGCCTGCGACAGGTGCACGATCGGGTTGCTCTGCAGCGGCACCGACCCGTGTCCGGCAACGCCACGGGCCACCATCCGGATGGTGTGGGGGATCTTCTCGGTGGCCGTCACACTGGCGAAGCGGACCTGGCCGCCCTCACGCACCACGCTCCCCCCCTCGGCCAGGCAGTACTCGGCGTCGATCTCCGGCCAGTGTTCGGCCACCATGTGATTGATGCCGAACGGGCCATTGCCCTCCTCGCTCGCCTCGGCCAGGAAGATCACGTCGCGATCGAGGGCCACGCCGCTGCGCTTCAGGTGCAGCATCGTCATGAGCCCGGCCGCGACGCTCGGCTTGTCGTCCAGCGAGCCCCGGCCATAGATGTAGCCGCCGGCGCGCGTGGCAGAGAACGGCGGGTGCGTCCACTTGGTCTCGTCCACCGTCACCACGTCGGTGTGCCCCATGAGCAGCAGCGGTCGCTTCGAACCGTTGCCCCTGAGCCGGGCCACGAGGTTCGGGCGGTTGGGGTCGCGCGCGAAGACCTTCACCTCGATGCCTGCCGGCTCCAGCACGCCCTTGAGGTAGTCGACGACCTGCACCTCGTTGCCCGGCGGATTCCGCGTGTCGAGGCGAAGGATGGCGAGGAAGTGGCGCAGCGCTTCCGCCTCCCACGCGTCGGCGTCGGAAGACGGGGGCTGGTCACCTCGGCCCGACGACGCGGTCGCCAGGCACAGCACGAGGATGAGGAACACACGCCAGTTGGGCATCACGGCTCGCAGTCTAGCGCGTCGGTGTCTGCCCACTGACGTACCATGCCGGCACCCGCATGAGTCCACCGACACGACTCGTCTCGCTCGACGCCTATCGCGGCCTGATCATGCTGACGCTGCTCTGCGGCGGCATCTTCCACTCGCTCGACGGACACCCGTGGCTCGGCTGGCTGGCCCGTCAGAACGAACACGTCGCCTGGGAAGGCACGGTCTACTGGGATCTGATCCAGCCGGCCTTCATGTTCATGGTCGGGGTGGCGATGCCCTTCGCCTTCGCGGCCCGCGCGGCCCGTGGCGAGGCCTGGCCGGCGCAGGCCGTCCACGCGGTGCGCCGGGCCGTCATGCTCGTCGTCATCGGAGTGCTGCTGGATCACATCGGCGCCGACCGGGTGCAGATCGGGTTCATCCGCGTGCTGCAGCAGATCGCCTTCGGCTATCTGGTGGCGTTTGCCGTGCTCGACCGCGCGCGCTCGACCCAGGCCATCGTCGCAGCCGCCATCCTCGTCGGCTACCAGCTGCTGTGGATGACCAACCCGTGGAACGGCCCCGACGGGCCCTGGGCCCAGGGCTACGAGAACATCGGCGGCGCCTTCGATCGCTGGTTGCTGGGCCGCAACTACAGCGGCCACTACGTCGGCATGAATGCGATCCCGGCCAGCGTCACGATCATCGCCGGCGTCATGGCCGGGCAGTACGTCCGCGTCTTGCGACCGGCGCACCGCACGAGCGCGACCCTGGCCGTCGCGGGCCTGCTCGGCATCGGCCTGGGGCTGACGCTGGGCGCCTGGTTCCCGATCATCAAGCGCATCTGGACGCCGAGCTTCACCGTCTACTCGGCCGGTTGGACGACCCTCATGCTCGCCGCGAGCTTCTGGCTCATCGAGGCCCGCGGCTGGCGACGCTGGACGTTTCCGCTCGTGGTGGTCGGCGCGAACTCGATGGCCGCGTACATCCTCGGCAACGCGTTCGCCGGCTGGTTCCGCAGTGCGACGCGCGCCTGGCTGACCCTGCTCGAGCCGACGCTCGGCGGCGTCTGGCTGCCGGTGCTGCAGCACGCGCTGTTCGCGCTGGCGGCGTGGGCCGTGCTGCTGTGGTGCTACAACCGTCGTCTCTTCCTGAAGGTCTAGCGGCGGCCCGGCGCGTCCGCCGGCAGGTGTTGCTGGAGCCACGACACGACGGCGGTCGACATGGCCCGAATCGCGTCCGTGAACCGGTGATCCACCCCACGCAGGATGACGAGGTCGGGACGACCACCGGCGGCGGCCCGTGCGTCCAGCGCATCCTGCAGCGGGACGAGTTCGTCGGCATCGCCATGCACGAGCAGCCAGGGCGCGCGTACGGCGGCGGCCTGCGCCGTCAGTGACCCGAGATGCGCGGCGTCGGCCTCGAGGGCCGGATTCCACGGGCACCCCGGCTTGTCGAGCATCAGACCGCCGTACGGAAGGTGGCCGAAGGTACGCTGCATGAACGCATCGACGTGGAACATCCCGGCCAGCGAGACGAGCGCCTCGATGCGCGCGTCGGTCGAGGCGCGCAGGCAACCGACCGCGCCGCCCATGCTGTGGCCGGCGTAGGCCAGACGCTGCACGCCCCAGGCCTGGAGCGCGTCGAGGACGCTGCCGAGATCGGCCGCTTCCTTGGTCGGTGTGACGTCGTCGAAGCGTCCCTCCGAGAGGCCATTGCCGGCAAACGAGACGAGCAACGACGGCAGTCCGGCGAAGGCCAGCGCCGCCGCCAGTTCGGTCTGCCAGGGACGGTCCCAATGCGAGGTCACGCCGTGACCGATGACGACGACGGCCGGTGGTGGCGAGCCGGCCGACTCGCCGATTGGGTACCACCCGTAGTCGAGGCGCTCGCCTGCGCCGTTGCGAACATCCAAGGGGAGTGACTGCACGTCAGAAACGGCCGAGGCCCGTCCAGATGCCGGGCTCTTCGCCCGTGAAGTCGCGCCAGGTCACCGAGGGGGTCGGTCCGCAATGACCAGCCAGGACGTCGATCAGGTAGACGTTGCGGGACCCCTCGTCCGGACCGGGGCCGTAGTTGTACGCGATTTCGTCACCGGCCGCGATGACTGGCTGGCCGCCGTTGTCTCCCGCTCCGCGTGTCGGCTTGGTGTTGTACCCCCAGCGCGTGTCCTGCTTGCGCAGTTCGTCGACGATGTAGTCGAGCCAGGGGTTGTTGCGGTACTTGACGCGGGGGTCACCCGGGCAGGACTGGCCGATCAGTTCAGGCCGGGCGGCCGAGAGTTGCTCCACGAGGGTGCGCACGTTCGGCAGCGGCAGGCGCGCTCCACCGACGGGGTCAGGCGCGCGCCGCGGCAGCCGGACCATCACGCCGGCCGATCCACGCACCGCGGCGAAGGCCGCCGTGATGTTCGCGGCGCCATCAGCCACCGCCGTGACGGTCCCGTTGGCCGCCACGGTCGCGACCGCGGCGTTCTCGGACGTCCACGTGGCGGTGCTGGTGCGATCCTCGGTGGCGCCCGTGGACAAGGTCACCGTGGCCGTGAACTGCGCGGTGCCCCCCGGCGTGGTGATCTCGGTTGGCCCGGTCACGCGCACGCTGGAGATGGTCGGCGTCGACGTCGTCGGCGTCGGTGAGGGCGAGGTGACCGTCACGGTACGCGTGGTGGTCTCGCCCGAGCAACCCGCTGCCGCCAGTCCCATGCCAAGAGCCAGGGCCAGGGCCCCGACCGCCACGCGCGGCTGGTCCCACGTGCCGCTCTGCCTGCGTTCCGTCGTCATCCGCATTCCCGGAGGGTGGTCACGTCCGTCGTGACCGGGGAATTATAGGAATAAACATCCCGAGAGTCGAATTAGTCCAGAGAAAGTCTCTCGAGGATCTGCCGTCGCGTGACCGCCCACCGCGTGCGCGTTCCACGATCATCGACGCGCGGCGGGCCTCCGACGACGGGTGGCCGTGCGACCACGCTTGATCAGCGCGATCAGGCGATCGACCGCTTCGGCGACGAACGCGGGATCCTCGGCGTGCAACGGCCGCTCCACCACCTCGATCGTCGACGGCACGGCGGCTTTCAGTGCCGTGAAGTAGGCCTTGTCGTCCTTCGGGTTGTTCATCGGCCCACCGGGCATCGCGTAGCTGCCGGTGCCGAGCTGCGGGATCATCAGCACCGCGTTGCCGCGCGTGGACTGCAGGCGCCTGCCGACCTCGCGCGCCACCATCTTCAGTTCCCTGACGTTCAGGCGCGGTGCCAGCACGACTTCGTTGTGCCAGACGTGCGCGTGGTCCTTCCAGCGATCGGGCAGCTGGTGCGGCACCGATACGAGGATGCCGAGGTGTTCCGATCCGCCCGGGCACAACACCTGGGGCAAGCCCAGCGCGCCCGCCACCGTCAGGCGCTCGGCCCCTCCGGCCCGCAGTCCGTGGAACAGCTCGTCGCTGATCTCGCCCATCGCGTAGTCGAAGACGGCGCCGATGATGCCCTGCTTCATCATCAGCTCCATGGCGCGCCCGCCCGTCCCGACCGCGTGGAACACGATCGACTCGTAGCCGCGCTGGCGAAACAGCTCGATCGCCAGCAGCGTGCCGCGCGTCAGCACGCCGAGGTTCGAGATGCCGATCAGCGGCTTGCTGCCCCGCGCCCGCGTCTGCAGCGCGACCGTGACCTGGGCCATGCCGTGCGCCGCACCCGCGGCGTTGGCCAGCACCTTCCGCATGAACTGGTTGAGGCCGATGATGTCGCCGACCGAGAACATCATCGTGATGTCCGAGATGCCGACGTACGACGACGTATCGCCCGACGCGACGGTGGACACCATCACCTTGGGCAGCCCGTAGGGCAGGGCCCGCATCACGGCCGTACACGCCGCGGTGCCCTGCAACCCACCGAGGCCGATGACGCCGTGGACCTCCCCCTTGCCGATGCGCTGCAGGAGCACCTTGGTGGCCCCAGCCGACATCACCGGCTGCGAGGCCTCGCGCGACTTGCCGGCCTTGAGCGCGGCCAGGGCGGTGCCGCCGGCGCGCGCGACCTGGGCACGCGTCACGTCGGCACGCGTCGCCGGCGTGTTCATCACGCCGATGTCGACCAGCAACGCGCGGCTGCCGAGCGCCTCGAGCTGCTCGCGCAGGAACTCGGCTTCCTCACCCTTGGTGTCCAGCGTCGCGAGAACGGCGATGACTTTCGTGGGCATCTCGGCTCCCCTCAGCGATTGTCGGGAAAGCGCAGCGCCTGGAACTCCTTCGCGGCGGCCGACACGGCGCGCTCGATGGGCAGGCGCTCGGTCGACGACCCGGTCCAGAAGCCCTCGCAGGACGTGTGATCGAGGATGTACTGCGCATCGGCCGGCGATTCCATCGCCGCGCCATGCGCCACGAGGATGATGTCCTTCTTGAGCGCGCGCAGCTTCTGGTTGGCATCCTCGGTCCGCCGCGCCGTCTCCTCGATGGTCTCGCCCGAGTCGTAGCCGCGCAGCCCACCCTTGGTGGTGCCGGCGTGGAAACAGAAGATGTCGGGCTGCGCTTCCTCGACCATCCGGATGCTGTCTTCCTCGTCGAAGGCGAGGCCGATGGTCACCATGTCCATCTCCCGCCCGAGCTTGAGCAGGTCGATCTCGTTCTGCAGCGTGATGCCGGCGCTCGTCAGCACCTTGCGAATCTCGCTGCCCTTGTCCACGTAGGAGATCGACGGCCCGATGTTGGACACCGACTGGACGCCCATCCGCAGGCAGTCGTCGAGCACCATGCGCATGTCCTTCAGCGGGTCGTTGGCATTGAGGCAGGCGCAGATGAAGGCATCGCCCTTGATGGCGGGCATGATGTCCTCCCGCGTGTAGTCCAGCGTCTGCTTGTTCGAGTCGAGGATCGGCCACAGCATCGACATCGTGCCCATGCCGTTGGCGCGCAGCCGTGCGCCCGAGAAGGTGTTGATGCAGTCCACACCCGCGGCCTCGAGCAGCTTGGCCACCAGGCCGCTGCCGGCGCTGGCGATGTGGATCGGCAGGCGCTGGGCCACCTTGGCCTGCAGCTTCGTCAGAATCGCGGTGCGGGACGTTCTCGGGACGATCACGGGGTTCCTCCGGGGAATCGGGAGTCGGGAGTCGGGAGTCGGGAGTCGGGAATCGGGCGACCGGCTCCACCGGGGAGCGGGCGGACGCCTCCGAGTCGGCGGCGATTCTATGCGATGGCGGGCCGCGACCGGCGGCGATCAGCCCTGGGCATCCATTTGGTCCGCCACAGAGGTGACTTCCCTGGAGCGCATCATCACAAAGTCCATCCGCACGAGGATTCGAGGCGTTCATGCCTATGGCACAGCCCTTGCTCTTCTTTGGGGTGCTCCCCCCAGGAGTCGTGTGGTGATGTTGAAGAATGTCGTGCTCGCCGTGATCGTCGCTGCTTCGTGTGCCTCAGGAACCGCGGAGGCCGCCAACCTCGTGCTCAACGGCAGTTTCGAAGACGGGCTGACAGGCTGGACCAAGACCAATGCCCCGGCCAGCTACCCTGTGACGACGATTCTGTATGGCGCCGCGCAGCCCTATCCGGTCGGCGCCTTCGGCGAGGCCATTCCGCAGCAGAACGCCCCCACCAACTCGCCCGACGCCGCGGGCCTGCGGGCGGCCTACTTCGTCTCCGACTTCTCGAACGTGGAGACGCTGTCGCAGTCGATCTTCCTCAATCCCGGCGTCTATCAGATTGGCTTCAGCACCTACGCGCCGCGCAACGGCTACGCCAACGCCGGGGACGCCGTCTTCGTCGGCAGCATCGCGGGCGTCGATCTGGCCAGCTACAACGTGTCGACCGGGCCGGTCGCCCTGTGGCAGACGTACGCCGGCGCCACGACGATCACCACCGCCGGCAACTACCTCGTGTCGTTCAGCTTCCTGACCAACCGCTCGCCGTCCAAGGACATCGTGATCGACCAGGTCTACGTCATCGAGGGCAATCCGTCGGTCCCCGAGCCCACCAGCCTTGTCCTGCTCGGCAGCGCGCTGCTCGGCGCCGGCGTCCTCCGTCGCCGCCGACGCTAGCCGCTCCGCGGGTCGCTATCTGCCGAGCGCACGGCCAGGACGTGCGCTCGTCACCTGCCCCTCGCGCCAGACGGGTTCGCCGTTGACCCAGACCAGACGCACGCCCTCGGCCAGTGCGCGTGGCACCTCGAAGGTCGACCGGTCGACAATCGTGGCCGGGTCGAACAGCACGAGGTCTGCCTTCGCACCGACGACGATGCGGCCCCGGTCGGCCAGCCCGAGACGGGCCGCGGGCAGCGACGTCATCTTCCGGATGGCCTCGGGCAGCGACAGCCATGGCTGCTCGCGCACGAAGCGGCCCAGCACCCGCGGGAACGTGCCGGCGCCGCGTGGGTGGTTGTTGCCGACGCCGCCGTCACTGGCCACCATCACCCACGGCTGCCGATAGAACGCCTCGAGGTCCGGCTCCGACATCGTGTGCCCGATGATGCCGACCTCGTCCTCGGCGATGCGGATGAAGAAGTCGACCTCGCCGAGGCCTTCGGCGGCGGCGGCCTCGCTCAGACGCTTGCCCTGATACTGCGGGTAGCGCGGCAAGCGCGTGAACTGGATGTTCCTGCCCCCACCGACGTCGTCGAGGGCTTCCTTGACGCTGGCCGGGTCCGTGTACCGCTTGTTCGGCACCAGCACCTTGAGATTGGACTGCCACGCCAGGTACGGATAGGCGTCCGCCGTCACGTCGACGCCGCGGGCCCGGGCGGCCTCGACCAGCGCCACCACCTCGCGGGCCTTGCCCCAGACGCCGATCGTGCCGAGCTTGACGTGGGTGATCTGCGCGGGGATGCGGGCGCGCTCGCCGATCGCGATCGTCTCCTTCACGGCGTCCATGACCACGTCGGCCTCGTCGCGAATGTGCGAGATGTACACCCCACGATGAGCCGCGGCCGCCTTCGCGAGCGCGACCACTTCGTCCGTCGTGGCGTAGCTGCCGACCACGTACTCGAGGCCTGACGACAGGCCGAAGGCGCCCTCGCGCATGCCCGTGTCCACGAGGGCGGCCATGCGGGCGACCTCGTCTTGCGTGGCCGGTCGGCGGTAGTCCTCCCCCATCACCTGCGTCCGGACGGTGGCGTGGCCGATGAGCGTGGCGACGTTCAGCGTCGCCGGACTCGCGCGCCGAGCCGCCAGGTAGGCGGCGATGGCTGGCGGTGAACTGCCGTCCGGGCCGACGAGCACCGTCGTGATGCCCTGGGCGATCTGGGTGGCCGCGGCACGGTCGGTGGCGATGCCATCGGTGGAGTGGTTGTGGACGTCGATGAAGCCGGGGGCGATGACGAGCCCCGCGCCATCCACGACGCGGTCGCCCGCCTGCGGGGCGTCACTCCCGATCGAGGCGATGGTGTCGCCGACGACCCGCACATTGGCCACTCGCAGCGGCGCGCCGGTCCCGTCGGCCACCTGTGCGCCCGTGATCATCCAGGCTGCGGACTCCTGCGCCGCACCCGTCACCAGTGCGCCGAGCCCCGCCCAGCCCACCATGGCGAGCGCCGTCGCCAGGCCGTACCGGTTCGTCCAGTGCATGGCTCGGTAGTGTACCCGTGCCGCTTCGAGCCGATGGTCTACAGGGTCAGCACCACCCCGAGGGCCATCGCCATGGCGACCAGCGCGCCACCCGCGATCATCCGGAACGTGGTGTCGCCGAAGACGACGGCCATCGCGGTCTTCATGCAGGTGTTGGCCAGGACGCCGATCGCAATCGCCCGCGCGGCCGTCTCGAGCGAGATCGCCTGCGCGACGTCACGCGCCATCGACAGGGTCAGGGCGTCGACGTCGGTCAGCCCCAGGACCGCCGCACTGGCGTAGACCCCGGCCGAGCCCTGGGTGATGCGCGCGAGGTGCACCAGCATCAGCACGCCCTGGAACAGCACCGCCATCTGCAGGGCCGACCGCAGTTGCAGCGGATTGGCCTCGTCGGAGGTCGCGGGCCCGGCCGCATCCCGGCGGGCCGCGAGGACACCGACGAGGGCGATGCCGAGCGCGACCAGCGCTGGTGCCGCCAGGTAGCGTGCGAGCACGGGCACGAGCGGCGCATTGAGCACCGCGGTCACCGTCAGCACACGCGGATAGAGGACGGCGTTGGCCGCGACCGCGCCGAACGCCAGGGGCCGCGCCAGCGATGGCTCTGCGCGACTCAGCCGACTGAAGGTCCACGTGACGTTGGTGGACGACAACAGCCCGCCCGCGAGTCCACTGAACAAATAGCCCTGCCCGGGGCCCACGCCCTTGCGCAGGAGGTGCCCGAGAAAGCTGAGCCCCGAGAAGAACAGGACCAGCGCCCACAGCTCGCGAGGACGCACGCCGCCCAGCGGCCCGAACGGCCCCTGCGGAAGCAGTGGCAGCACGACCAGCGCCATCACCCCGAACCTGGCCGCGGCGCGCAGGTCGCGGTCGGCGATACGCGCGACCCACCCGTGCAGCCGTGACTTCTCGACGAGCAGCACGCTGGTCACGGCGACGATGCCGCTCGCGATCTGCACCTGGCCGATCCCGGCCAGCACGCCGGCCGCCAGCACCACGAGGGCCGCGACCTCCGTCGTGGCATCGATGTCGGCGTGGCTCGCCCGCACGTAGGCAGCGACCACGACGCCGACACCACCGACCACCAGGACGACGGCCAGCCATGTCACGCCGAGCGTCCAGAGCCAGCCGGCCACACCGGCCATCAGCCCCAGCAGGGTGAAGGTGCGGATGCCGCCGAGGCGCGCCTGCGGGCCGTCGGCGTGCCCCGACCATTGCCGCTCGACGCCGATCGCCGCGCCGCCCAGCGCCGCGATGACCAGACCGACCAGGTAGGCGGGCACCATGGGCGCATTCTCACAGAAAATCCCGCCGGCGGCCGGATGAGTATGATGACGTCGAGCCACTCATGCGTCCTTCCAGAAAGACAAAGACGGCCACGTGGGAGGCACCCGCCAACGCGGATCTCCTCAGGCGACGGGCAGGGTCCACGGACTCGCCCTGGACACGACTCCTCGCGCCGCTGCGATGGCCGCCGTTGCGACGGCTCGCGGTGCGGGTGCTGTTCCTGCTTGTCGCCGCCGCGCTGCTATTCGGGCTGGCGACGTACAACACCGGTGGCATCGACGCCATGGCGTCGACGCTGCTCCGCAAGGAGATCCGCAATGAACTCCCCGGCAGCGCCACGATTCGGCGCGGCGCCATCGAGGTCGTCGCACGTCGCCCGCCCAGTCCCGACGTCCTGAAGCATCTTGTGCGCATGGCGCACGTGCTCGAGCCAGACGACCCGCTCTGGAGCCCGGTGGTACACGCCCTCGGGTCGATGGTCGGACAACCGGTCTCGGACGACGCGCCGCTGCTCGAAACGCTGTCGAGCCTCGACAGGGCCACGGCTCGCGCCCTCGACATGGCGATCGAGGGTCTCGGTGCCCTGGCGTGGGTCGACATGGACCAGTTCTCGACGGACTCGGTCGATGAGGTCGCGAGCGCCGACGCGTCAGTGGGCGCGCACCGATTCAATTCCATGAGACCGCCCGACGGCCTGCCCACGAGCGAGTGGTACCTCGACGAACTCCTGCCGGCCTTCGGCGACGCCCGTCCCGTGGCCTTCGTGCTGGTGGCCGACAGCACGGGTGACGCCTGGCGCCCGATGGCATTTGCGCCTGATCAGGTGCCGGCCGGCGCGAGACCCATCCGGGCGGCGACGGTCGGCGAGGCCCTGCGGGTCGGGCTCTGGGGTCTCGAAGACTACCGTCCGCCGACCCCTGGTGCGGATGTGGACACGTGGTGGCGGGCACTGGCGGCGCGCCGAGGCCTGCCCGCGTTCGATCAGCCCGTCGCTTCCCGCTGATGACCTGCCAGCGGTCACGTCAGGGCGTCGCTGCTGGCGCGCATGGCGCACCGTAGCCCCTGACTCGTCGTCCAGCACGAGGACCGAACAGGTGCCTGCCGGGCAAGGGCCTCATTGCGGAGGCAGCGGCGATGCGTCGGTCACTTCCGCCCACGCCTGTGCAATCACCGGCCTGACCACCGCCGCCATGCGATCGTAGGCCGCTGGCAGGTAGTGCAATCGATCGGGCCGGTACAACTCCAGACTCGGCTCGCCGGGCGCGGTCTCGAGCGCGGGATGCAGGTCGATGTAGCCGCGCCCCGGCGTCCGCGCGGTGTAGGCGCGCACGCGCGCGTTGGCCGCCTCCACCACGTCCCAGCGGTCCCGCTTCTGGGGAGCCTTGATGATCGAGGCGAAGTACACGCGCGTGCCGGGCAGCGCGACCCGCACGCGCTCGGAGAACGTCTCGTAATTGCCCGCGATCGTCTCGGCGGTCTCGTTGGCGTTCACGTCGTTGCTGCCGCAGTAGTAGACGATCACGCGCGGCCGGGACGGCAGCACGATCCGGTCCAGGTAATGCAGTTGCTCAGCGGTGCGCGACCCGCCGAACGCGCGGTTGACCACCGGCAGCGGTGCCATGTGCGCGTGCAGGTCGGCCCACTGCCGGAAGATGCTGCTCCCCACGAACAGGATGCCACCCTGCGGCGGTGGTGACGTGCGGTCGGCCTGCTCGAACGCCACGACGTCCTTCTCGAAGCGGGAAAGATCGAGGGGGGCTGGCGCGGTGGCTGGCGCAGGCGGCGCTGCGGCGACCTGGCCGCGCACGAGCGCCGGGCCATCCCACGTGGCGAGGCAGGCACAACCGATCAGCAGGTTCCGGGCGGCGACGAGCCGTCGGCGGGTTGGCGCAGGTGGTCGAGTCATGGAGGCGAAGGCATTATTGCCCGCGGTCACGTCAGGGCGTCGCTGCTGGCGCGCCTGGCGCACCGTACCCCCTGGACTCGTCGTCCAGCACGAGGACCCAGTCGATCATCTCGCCGGCATCGGGTGGCGTGAAGGTGCGTTCGCCGCTGTTGGGGAACGTGCCGATGATGGTCGCCTCACCAGTCCGCGGGTTGAACCACCACGCCTTCACCCGAGCCCCGGTGATGACCGACATCCGCACGCGGAATGGGCGCCCCACCGGCGCATACACCATGGCGTAGGTGCCGGCGGTGTCTCGCGTGGCCGTGAAGTGGTAGCGGCCCGTACCGGGCATCGCGGTGGGGACGCGGCTTTCGACGAGCACGCCGTCGTCGGGCACGCGCGTCAGAAACGGTCGCGACTCCATCAGGGCGCGACCATGCTGCATCTGCGCGGCGCCTGGCTGCTCGATCGCCTCGTGCCATGGCATCAGTGGGGCGTTGACCGGATCGCGGCCCGGCGTCCACATCTGCCAGACGGAGTGGTGGCCATAGGTGTGGCCGAAGGCGCCGGTGAAGAGGTTCCAGTAGAGCGGCCGGCGCACGTCACTGGCCATGGAGTGGCCCAACTGCTTGGCGTTGAACGCGACGGGATGATCTTCGTAGATCGGCTCACCGTCGAGCACGGGTTTGGTCGGTGTCCGGTCGTAGTCCACACGCGTCTTGTCGTAGTGCCCGGTGAAGTCGGGCGTGTGCCCGTTCTGGCGCATGTTGACGTCGAGCCAGTCGGCGTCGTGAAACCACTCGGCGGATCCATGACCGCCATTGGGATGGAAGGTGATGAGGTGCGCCCCGCCATCGCCGGCACGCAACCCACGCGCGGTGGCGGCGACGATGGCGCGATGGGCGTCGGATTCGATCGGTCGATCGCCACCGACGATCCAGATCACGCCGGCGTCCTTGTAGCGGGTCCCCAGCCAGCGCCCGTACGCCTCGGCGTTCTCGGGCGTGAAGATCTCGGGCCCGACACCCCACTTCTTGTTCCACTTGTCGCCCCACGTCGGCAGCAGGCCCACGTAGAGGCCGAGGCTGTTGGCCTTGCGGACGATCCAGTCGACGTGCGTGAAGTACGCCTCGTTCGGCCGGGTGGGATCGTCGTCGACGAGCGGTCGCTCGCCGTACGCGTTGGGCGCGTGAAGGCCATCGAGTTCGGCGAGGGCCACGGCCTGAATCACCGTGAAACGACGCTCGGCCCGATTGCGGAGGTACCGCTCGGCGTCTTCACGACTGAGTCGATGGAAGAGCTCCCAGGCCGTGTCGCCGAGCCAGAAGAACGGCGTGCCGTCGGCCTGGACGAGGAAGCGTTTGTTCTCGGAGACCGCCAGTCTCGGCAGCGACTGGGCCGCGACCGGCGCGGACATCGCCGCGCTCACGCAGGCGAGTCCGAGCGCGAGCCACACCGCACCGACCATCCTGTGACGCATGGGAGAAGGCTACGCCAGGGTGCCCCGGCGGGTACACTCGAATCATGGCGCCATGGCACGCGTGAGGGCCGTCCTGGCCGGCTTGATGGCGGCGGCGAGCCTTGCGGCGACGTCGGCCGAGGCGGGCGCCCAGCAACAGACCGGTGTGCTGCACGTCACCGTGCGGGTGGGCCCGGCCGGCGGGGCGGCCACGGCAGGGGGACGCCATGTGCTGCTCGTCAGCGACAATCCCCCGAGCCGAAGTCCGTGGCGCATCGTCACGGCGCCGGACGGCACCGGCAAGGTGACGCTGCCACCGGGCAACTACACCGTCGAGTCCGACGCTCCGCTGATCTTCGAGGGACGGACCTACGAGTGGCGAGAGATCATCGACGTGCCGGCTGGCGGCACGCCGCTCCTCGAGCTCACGGCCGCCAACGCCGAGGTCGGTGAGGCGAGCCTCACGCCGGACACGCCAGGCGCGCCGCAGAAGACCGATCCGTGGGAGCTGCTCGTGCGCTGGCAGGACAGCCTCGTGGCGGTGTGGACGCCGACGACCCATGCGGCTGGCGTCGTCCTCTCGAGGACCGGACTCATCGCCACCACACAGCGCGTCGTCGCCGGCGACACGCGTCTGGATGTGCAGATCTCACCGGCGCTGAAGGTGGCCGCGCAGGTCCTTGCGGCCGACGAGGCGCGCAACGTCGCGATCCTCCGCATCGACCCGGCGTCCCTCGGCACCCGCGAGGCCGTGCCGATCACCTGCGAGGGCACGGCGCGCCCCGTGGTCGATCGTGGTCAGGCCATCTCGGCCATCGGCCTGCCGCTCCGGCGCCAGCCGACGACCACGACGGGCACCGTCATCCGCCTCGACGCCTCCACGCTCGGCACGGTCTTCGACCTGCCGCCCGACAGTTCGGGAGGGCCCGTCTTCGCGGCCGATGGTGCGTTCATCGGCCTCACCTCGGTGGCGGCGCTGATCGACGGCGCCGAGGATCCCGAGACGACCGTGGTGCGCGTCGACGCGATGTGCGACGTGCTCGCCGTCGCGAACACCACGGCCGCGACCGCAGCGCCGCCGACGGCCACGCTCCGTCCGGTCGAACCGACGGACGTCGTCACCGAGGATGCCCTGCGGGCCGCGGTGCAGCAACGTCGCGGCAGCCTGGAGCCACCGAGGGTGTCGTCCTCGAGCTTCGAGATCGACCTCATCTCGCCGGTCGTCGCGTTCGCGGGGATGCAGGCCTCGATGGATTTCGGGCAAGGGACGCGCTACGTCGCCGACCACCCGGGCGTGCTGCTCCTGCGCGTCGCGCCGAAGCTGTCGGAGAGCCTGTGGATGAAGGTCGCGCGGGGCGCTGCGCTGACCCAGGGGATCGCCCTGCCGCCGATCAAGCGCTACGAACCCGGCTTCGCGCGGATGCGCGTCCTGTGTGGCACGGCCGAGGTCGTGCCCATTCACCCATTCGTCGTGCAGCGTCGCGTCTCGGAGACCAGCGCCATCAGGGAGGGGCTCTACGTGCTCACTCCCGATGCACTCGGGCCGCACTGCGGCGCGGTGACCCTCGAGGTGTTCTCGGAGAAGGCACCGGACACCCGTGAGTCCGTCAGCCTCGACGCAACGCTGCTGCAGCGCCTGTGGGACGAACTGGCGCCGTATCGCCGACAGCCGCCCCCGGATCGCTGAGGCGGCATCACCGCCCCTTGAGGGCGTCGCGCAGCTTGTCGCCGAGCGATCCGAACCCGGCCACCTGCGTGACGGTGGCGCGGGCCGTGGCCGCGGCCTGGTCGGCGGCCTCTTCGGCCAGCCCGGCAGCCGTCGTGCCGTCCGGCATCAGCGTCACCCCGATGCGCTTCTTGTCGGGGTCGACACTGAGGATCTGGAAGACGCCGGTCATGCCGGCCTTGATGGTGCGGCGCCACGCATCGCGCTGCCCGGATGCCGGAAAGGTGGAGGCGTGCGCCAGACCTTCCACGCCGGGCTCGAGTTCGACGAAGGCGCCGAACTCCGCCAGCCGCGTCACACGTCCCGGCCGCACCTGGCCGACCTCGTACGCCGAGGCCACCTTCGTCCAGGGATCTTCGGCCAACTGCTTGAGGCCGAGGGCGATCTTCTGCGTCGCTTCGTCCACGCGCAGCACTTTCACGGTGATCTCGTCACCGGCCTTGAGCGCCTCGGACGCGTCGGCCACCCGCGACCAGCCGATCTCGGAGACGTGGACGAGCCCCTGGACGCCACCGCCGAGATCCACGAACGCCCCGAACGCCGGCACCGACACCACCCGTCCCGTCAGGATGGCTCCCGGCACCACCGTGCGACGGACCTCTTCGGCGCGCGCCTGCTGCTCCTCATCGAGGATCACGCGGCGCGACACGACGATGCTGCGGCCGCCGTCCTTGAACTCGGTGATGCGGAAGGTGTAGGTCTGCCCGACGTGCACCTCGGGGGTCTCGGTGCGGAAGAGATCGATCTGCGAGAACGGGCAGAAAGCGCGACTGCGCGCGATCTTCACCTCGTAACCGCCCTTGATCACGGCCGTCACGCTGCCTTCGACGGGCAGCCGCGACAGGTAGGCGTCTTCGACCTCCTTGTCGGTGGCGGCCTTGCGAGCGAGCTTGCGCGACAGCTTCAGGCCGCCGACCGTGTCGACCACGACGGCCTGGATGCGGTCCCCCACCGCCACTTCGAGCACCCCGTCGTCGTCCTTCAGCTCGGCGACGTCGAGCACGGCTTCGCTCTTGCTGCCGACGTCGATGAGCGCGACCTCGGCGCCGATGCCGACGATGGTGCCTTCGACGGGCTGGCCCTTCTTGAGGGAGGTGGCGCGGGTCGAGGCCTCGAACAGCGCCGCGAAATCGTCTTCGGGATGGAAATCGTCCGGCTCGGTCATACGACCGTCAAGCGTACCGCAAGCCGGGGACACGCGGAGGACGGTGGTAGCCTCAGGCGCATGAACGTGCTCCCGTCACGGGGACATCGCCGGGGATCGGACGCGCGCGGGCCAGGTCCTGACGCGACGCCGACGCCTGCGACGTCCGTGGTGACGCCGCCCCTCAAGTGGGCCGGGGGCAAGCGCTGGCAGTTGCCCATCCTGCAGCCGCTCTGGGCGCCGCATCGCCAGCGGCGCCTGGTCGAGCCGTTCTGTGGGGGGCTGGCGGTGCCGCTCGGGCTCCGTCCCGCCCGGGCGCTCCTGAACGACATCAATCCGCACCTGGTCAACTTCTACCAGTGGCTGCAGCGCGGTCTGCGCATCGACGTGCCGCTCGAGAACGACCACGACCTCTACTACGCCCACCGCACGCGCTTCAACGCCCTGCTCGAGGCGGGTGGGGCCGACACGGCCGAGGCGGCCTCGCTGTTCTATTTCCTGAATCGGACCGGGTACAACGGCCTGTGCCGGTTCAATCGACGGAATCAGTTCAACGTCCCGTTCGGGCGCTACCGGACCATTCCCTACCAGGCCGACCTCGGGACCTACCGCGACGTGGTGCAAGGCTGGACCTTCAGGTGCGGCGACTTCGACACGCTGCCCATCGCCCCGGACGACTTCATCTACGCCGACCCGCCCTACGACGTGGAGTTCCGGCAGTACGCGGCCCTGGGCTTCAGCTGGGACGATCAGGTCCGCGCGGCCGAGTTCCTGGCGCGGCACCCGGGGCCCGTGGTGCTGGCCAATCAGGCGACGCCCCGGATCCTCGCCCTGTACGGCGACCTCGGCTATCGCCTCCGGGTACTGGACGCGCCACGACGAATCAGTTGCGACGGCAATCGCACGCCGGCGCGCGAAGTGCTGGCCACGCGCCACCTCTAGTCGTCGCGGACAGGGCGCCCCGCCGCCAGGGCGTCGTACTGCGCCGGGGTGTCCACGTCGGTGAGCACGCCGGGATCGTCGACGTCGACGTCCCGCACGCGTCCGTCGAGGGCGAGGGCGCGCATGACCAGGCGGGCCCCCTGCGACGGGTCGGCGGCCTCGAGAAGAGGCAGGACCTCTCGGCGCCACACGACGGGATGGCCGTGGCGGTCCCCATGCCGCGGCCGCACGGCCAGGACGTGCCCTGCACGGGTGGCGTCGGCGATGGCGCGCACGGTGTCGACCCGCACGCCCGGGACGTCGACCAGCGTCGACATCACCCACGCGCCGTCGGTCTGCGCGAACGCCCAGCGCAGCCCGTGCAGGAGTGACGCGAGTTGCCCCTCGTCGTGACGCGGGTTGTAGAGGACCTGCACCGGCTCGTCGGCGAGCGTTGAGGTGATCAGGTCGTGATGGGCTCCCGTGACCACGCCGACGCAGGTGGCGCCGGCATTGCGTAACGTGTCCGTCACATGTGTGACGAACGAGCGGGTCGAGCCGGGCCACTGCAGCAGAGCTTTGGGTCGCCCCATTCGCATCGAGCGGCCGCCCGCAAGGACGATCACTGGCATAGCCGGGAACGGAGCTTGCCCCATTAGCGTCCAAACTATATCGTCAGGGGCAGAGAGAGGCGCGAGCCTCATGCGGGCGGGTAGCCATGGGGCCCGCGAGGGCAGCGCGACCAGTGCCCGCATGCTGTCTCGGACACGCCGGAAGAATCGATTGGATCGTACTGTACGCGCCAGTCTTCCGGCCAGCCACCCTCGCATGTGCTGCCCACAGCCACGCGGGGCCTCTCGCCGCACGATGCGGCACAGAGGACATCGGAGGTTACGGTATGCCGTCGGGAACAATCGCTCGCCTTCTCATCGACAAGGGCTTTGGCTTCATCCGTGATGAAACGGGCGTTGAACATTTCTTCCATCGCAGCGCCGTCCGCGGCGCCGTGTTCGAGCTGCTTCGCGAAGGACAGCGCGTCGAATTCAACGCGGAGGACTCCGGCAAGGGTCCGCGCGCTGGAGACGTGAGGCTGCTCGACGCGTAAGGACGCGCGCCGAGGCGCGTCACGTCATGCAGAAAGGGCCGGCATCATCGCGATGCCGGCCCTTTCTCTTTGGTCGCGTCGGCACCGCTCGGCGCCTGAACGTGGCGGAAGCCCCTGGGAGTCGAACCCAGCCATCCCGCATGACGGGACACCACCGGTTTTGAAGACCGGGAGGGCCACCGGGCCCCATTGGCTTCCATGTGAACGCTTCCCAAGGGACAAGGGACGAGGGGACAAGTCACAAGGGGGGCGAGGGACAAGGGACAAGGCCCTCACTCAGGGACAAGGGACAAGAATACAGGTCGCCTCGTCCGTCCTCGCGCCTGGACCTTTGCCGTCCTCGCCCCGGGTCCCGTGCAGTCCTCGCCCCAGGTCCCGTGCCGTCCTTGTCCCTATGTCCCTTGCCGTCCTTGTCCCTTGTGACTTGCCCCCCTTGTGACTCTTCTCCTTGTCCCTCGTCACTTGTTCTGAAACACCCGCATGACCTCCTCGACGTCGCTCAGGTCGTGGAACACGACGTCGGCGCCGGCGTCGAGCAGGGCCTGGCGGTCGAAGTTGCCGGTCGTGACGCACACCGACCGCGCCTGACCGACGCGCGCGACTTCGGCGTCGTTGGGCGTGTCGCCGATGATGACTACGTCGGCCGGGGCGATGTCATCACCCGTGCGTTCGCGGTAACGCGCCAGCGCCACCGGCAGCAGGTCGTTGCGGTGCACGGCGTCCTCGCCCCACGCGCCCCACGCGAAGTGGCGCCACAGGTCGAAGTAGCCGAGCTTGATCTGCGCCGTCTGCGAGAAGTTCCCCGTCAGCAGCGCGACGTGATACGCCGGGTCGTCGGCCAGGCGCGTGAGCAGTTCGCGCACGCCGGGCAGCACGCCCGGGCCGCCGTTGACCCGCTCGATCTCGGCCTGCAGCAGCCCCATGTAGTTGTCGCGGATGGCGTCGCGCAGGTCGTCGGTCAGTTCGCGGCCATCGATCGCCGCGACCGCATCCCGCAGGATGATGCTGTCGGTGCGACCGGCCACGGGAATGCCCTCGAGGGCGCGCTCCACCCCCAGCGTCACTTCGACGGCCTTCTTGATGGCGCGATACCCCGCGCCCCCTGTGGTGATGAGCGTGCCGTCGATGTCGAACAGAAGCAGCGTGGGCATCAGGACAGGGCCATGGGATTCAACGCACCCGTGCCCGGGTGCAACTGGAGGTGCCGCGTGGCGACGCGGCGCGCGAACTCGCGATCCTGGCTGACGGCGACCAGCGTGAAGCCACGTGCGTCGGCCACGCGGCGCACGTCGTCGGCGAAGGCGGCCCGATCCTGGGCCTCGAGCGCGGCGGTCGGGTGTTCCATCAGCACCAGTTGCGGCGACAGCGCCAGGGCGCGCGCCAGGTGGATGCGCATGCGCAGGGGCACCGGCAACGCGTGGGCCAGAGTGTCGAGCCACTGGGCGTCGATCCCCGCCTCCGCGGCCAGCGCATCGACCTCCGGCCGCAGGGCATCGGGCACCGGGTCGATCTCGATCGTGAGCGGCAGCGCGACGTTCTGTCGCACGGTCATGCCCTCGAGCAGCACCGCACGCGCCGTCACGACGCCGAAGTGATCGAGGGCGGCGAGCCAGGCCTCGCCATCGGTGATCTCGTGGGTGGCCTGGCCGAAGACGCGGACCTCACCTTGATCGGGCAGGGTGGCGCCGTTGATCAGGTTGGTGACGACCTCGGCGCCGATGACATCGATACCGCCGAGCACGACGCGGTCGCCGGCCGAGACCTGCAGGTCGAGCAGGCGCAGGGGTCGCAGGCCGCGGTAGTCCTTCACCACGCCGGTGCAGTGCACCACGGGCACCGCGTCGGTCACGCGGTCGCCCCGGCCTTGCCCTTGTCCCTGCGGGTGAGGATCCGGTACTCGCGGATCAGCAGTTCGAGGTGCTCGCGCTCCTCGTCGGCGAACTCGAGGAAGATGCGCTTGCCCTCGGAGTCCTCGAACTTCTCGCCGTACTTCTTGAAGAACTTGTGCGACCCGCGCTCGCACCGGATGCCGATCATCAGGGCATCCTTGTCACTGGTCACGCCACGCAGCGCGTCGACGCCGGCCGAGAACAGCCCGTTGGCCGCGCCCCGGAAGAACAGGAACTGCGGCTGGGCCTCGAGGTCGGGTTCCTCCGCGATCAGTTGCGCGTAGCGCTTCTCCAGCCGATCGAGGTGATCGTCCTCGTCGGTCGAGAGGCGCTCGAAGATCGACCGCGCCCGTGCGTCGCTGGTCATCGCCGATGCACGCTGGTAGAACTCGCGGCCCGAGCGCTCCGTGGCGATGGCGATGCGCAGGGCATCGCGTGCGAACAGCGACTCGGTCGACGCCAGCCGCGTCGTCGCCGGCTGGCCGGTCGTACAGGCCTCGCACGTGCCGTAGAGCTGCACCACCGCCTGGCTGACGGCGAAGCGGCGCGCCTCGGCCACCTCCTCGATCATCTGCTCGATGTCCGAGCTGAGGAACTCCATCTGCTGGTTGCACGACTTGCAGATGAGGTGGAAGTGGCGCGGATGCCGGTAGCTGTGCTCGAAGCGGAACCGGCCCTCGCCGAAGTCCACCTTGCGGGCAATGCCCGCAGCCTCCATCCATGCCAGCGTGCGATAGACGGTGGCCCGGCTGATCCGCTGGTCTTCCTTGCGGATCAGGTCGACGAGATCATCGGCGGTGAGATGCCCGTCCTGGCGCAGGAACACGTCGACGATGCGATCGCGTTTGCTGGATCGCTTGCTGCCCGCGGGACGCAGGCTGTCGACGTAGGCTGCAGTGGACGTCTCTGAAGACATGATGGTCGGCCCCCGACCGGGGCACGTAGCCTAGACCGCGAACGACGACCCGCACCCGCAGGTCGACTTGGCATTGGGGTTCTTGATGGTGAAGCCGCCGCCCGACAGGTTGTCGACGAAGTCCACCTCGGCGCCCTTGAGGTAGCGCACGCTGATGGGGTCGACGAACAGCTTGACGCCGTTGGACTCGACGATGCGATCCACATCCGCAGTGGGTTCGCCGTCTTCGATCATCAGCCCGTACTGGAAGCCGGAGCAGCCGCCACCCTGCACGAACACGCGCAGGCCGGCATTGGCCTTGCCCTCTTCGGACAGCAACTCGCTGATCTTTTCGGCGGCGATGGTGGTGACGTTGATCATGGCTATGCAGGACTCCTGAGGCCTTGGACGCCGACGCCCGGCCAGGCGCCCATGGCCTCGGGCGCCGAAGCCCTGAGGGCGAAAGCGGCTCATGGCAGTATAGCGACCGGTCCGATCCCCGGGCAACCGCCCGGACGGTCAGGCCTTGTGCGGCACGCGCCGCGTCCAACCAGCATGTCCGCCGATACGCGTCCCCTGTTCCTGGCCGGTACGCTGCGCCAGACGAGCACCTCGGTCGAGGTTCGCTCTCCCTATGACGGCGCCACGATCGCGCGCGTCTCCGCGGCGGGGCCTGCCGAGTACGAGGAGGCGGCGCGTGCCTGCACGGCCGCGGCCCCGGTGGTCGCGGCGCTGCCGCTCCATGAACGCGCCCGCATCCTTCGGGCGGTCAGCGGGGCCCTGCGGGATCAGCGGGAGGCGTTCGCCATCCGCCTCGTCCAGGAAGCCGGCAAGCCGCTGCGAGACGCCCGCACCGAGGTGGATCGCGCCGCGATGACCTTCGAGGTCGCGGCCGAGGAGGCACGACGGCTGCCCGGCGCGGGGGAGGTGATCCCGATGGACCTCGCCAGCCACGGCGAGGGCCGCATCGGCCTCACCCGCCGCGTCCCGATCGGGCCGATTGCCGCGATCGCGCCGTTCAACTTCCCCCTGAACCTCGTGGCGCACAAGCTGGCCCCCGCCCTGGCCGCGGGCAATCCTGTCGTCCTCAAGCCCGCCAGTCGCACTCCGCTCTCCGCCCTCGCTTTGGCCGACCTCATGCACGAGGCCGGCCTGCCGCCCGGTGCCCTCAGCGTCCTGCCGATGACACGGGAGACCGGCGACCTGCTGGTGCAGGACGACCGCTATCGCCTGCTCACCTTCACGGGCTCGGCCGAAGTGGGGTGGGCGCTCAAGGCGCGCGCCGGCCGCAAGAAGGTGGTGCTCGAGCTCGGCGGCAACGCGGCCGTGATCGTGGACGATGGGGCTGACCTGGAGGTGGCGGCCGCACGCGCCGCGACCGGCGGGTTCAGCTATGCCGGCCAGAGCTGCATCTCGGTGCAGCGGGTCTATGTGCACGCCAACGTCTGGAACGCCTGGCTGGCGGCGTTCCTGCCGCAGGTCGAGGCTCTCGTGGTCGGCGACCCGATGGACGAGCGGACGGCCGTGGGGCCGCTCATCACGCCCGGGGACGTCGATCGCATCGAGTCCTGGGTGCGGGAAGCCGTCGAGGGCGGAGCGACGGTGCTGTGTGGCGGCACCAGGCGTGCCGACCAACTCTTCCCGCCGACCGTCCTTACGGGCGTCGATCGCCAGGCCCGGGTGTGCGCCGAGGAGGCGTTCGCGCCGGTCGTGGTGGTGGAGCGTGTCGGCAGCATCGACGAGGCCCTCGAAGCCGTCAACGCCTCGGCCTTCGGCCTGCAGGCCGGGCTGTTCACGCCGCGGCTCGAGACGGCCCTGACGGCCTTCGACCGGCTGGAGGTCGGCGGGCTGCTCATCAACGACGTCCCGACCTATCGCATCGACCACATGCCGTACGGCGGCGTGAAGGACTCCGGCCTCGGACGCGAAGGCCCCCGCTACGCCATCGAGGACATGACGGAGCTCCGGCTGCTCGTCATCCGCCGATAGACGCGTCAGCACCAGGACACACGACGACATGACTCTCCGACTGGTTCACCTCGCCCCGCCCACGCTGCTGCTCGCCCTGACCCTCGCGTGCAGCCCGACGCCTGAGCCGCCGCCCGCCTCGACGGAGCCGGCCCCGCCGGCCGCAGGGACCGAGGCTCCCGTGACGCCAGTGCCCGAGCCTGCCACCGTCCCCGAACCCGAGGTGGCCCCGCCGGCCCCGGCCC
>NZ_JALHPM010000067.1:0-32384 GCF_022842525.1 Luteitalea sp. | reverse complement strand
CCGGCGCCCCCCGAGGCCTCGACGCCCCCGACCGCCGCGCCCCCGACCGCCGCGTCCCCGACCGCGACTGCCCCAAGCGCGACTGCCTCGACCAAGGACGAGCCGATCCCGCCCACGGCATCGCCGTACGACGCCTTGCCGCCGGGTGTCGGCAAGACGATCGTGCTTTCAACAGCCCGTTCCCCTTCCCGTGGCGCCCGAGCGCGGCCCTCGACGCGTGTAAGTCAGTCTTTGGAGATGGTTCCCGGCTGACAAGAGCGCGCTGGCTGACACACGGGCGTACCCGCCCTGCAAAGGCCGAGAAGTCTCAAGCCGCCCGCCGTCTCCGTGCCACCGTCGCGCCCCATCGAGGAGGCGGCCGTGATCGACCGGATCCTGCGGTATCTGGGCGAAAGAGGGTCCACGCGCCCAGCAGCCATCCGGGCGCCGGTCGCCTCCCCGGCGTCAGATCAGCGGGGTGCGGCCGGGTATCGCGACGGGCTCGACCGGAAGCGGCCCCATCTCGTACCGCGCGGGCCGCAGGTCGAGCTTCGAGGCGTTCATCACCCAGTCCCACTTGAGCGCCCGGCCCGTGTAGGCGCTCATCCGCCCCATGATGCCCGTCATGGTCGCCTCGGCGAGCCTCACGCCCTCGTTGATCGGCGTCTTCTCACGGATGGCGCGCACCAGCGCGCCGTGCATCTCGAGGTCGCCGCTCGATCCGTCGCCGTCGAACTCCCACGGCTTCTCGCCCTTGATGATCGCCGTCGCGCGATCGACGTGGGCCGTGCCCTTCGTGCCGTGGATGACGTTGCCGACGCGGGTGCTGATGCCGCGCTGCTGCGTGGCCATCGCGAACATCGTGAGGCCGTTGGCGTATTCGTAACGCACGGAGAAGTGGTCGAAGATGTTGCCGAACTGCGGCCCGGTCCGGACCTGCCGCCCGCCGAGGCCCTGGCACACGACGGGCGTCGCGCCGGCGACCCAGTTCACGATGTCGAGGTTGTGGACCAGTTGCTCGACGTAGTGGTCGCCCGAGAGCCAGGTGAAGAGCGGCCAGCATCGCACCTGCCACTCCATGTCGCTCCACGCAGGCTGGCGATCGTGGTAGTGCCAGAGTTCCATGTCCCCGATCCACAAGGCCTCGAGGTGTGTCAGGTCGCCGATCCGCCCGTCGCGGATTTGCTGCATCAGCTGGAGGTACTGCGGCGCGTAGCGCTGCTGGGTGCCGACGACGAGCGAGAGCCCCTTCTGGCGGGCCCGCTCGGCCGCGTCGACGAGCGCCCGGACCCCGACCGGATCGACGGCGCCGGGCTTCTCGACGAACAGGTGCTTGCCGGCATCCACGGCCGCCCCCACCATCTCCGGCCGGAAGCCCGGGGGCGTGAGCAGCATCACAAGGTCCACGTCGTCGAGTGCCAGCACCTTCTTGTAGGCGTCGAAGCCGAGGAAGACGCGGCCGGGGGGGACGTTGACCTTGCCAGGCACCTCGGCCTTCAGCTTCGCGAGCGCCGCGTCCACCTTGTCCTGGAAGAGGTCCGCGATCGCGACCAGTTCGACACCAGGGGCGGACTTCAGGCAGTAGATGGCATCCACGGTGCCTCGCTGACCGGCCCCGACCATCGCCACCCGGACCTTGTCGGAGCCCTGGGCAAACACGCCAGGCACTGGCATCGCCAGGCTCGCCCCCGCCGCCCCCATCACCTTGCCGAACTGCCGCCGCGACACCAAGTCCCGTTCGCCCGTCGTCATGATGACCTCCCGCCCGCCCACAGCCGCAGATCGCGCGCCGCGCCGATTATGGCACCAGGGGAGAACGCGTGACGCTTGATGCCTAACGCGGAACTCGCCGAGCGGTAGAATGCCGCTCGATCCATGACGACCATGAGCCACTCTCACCCGATCGCCCACGGGCCATCGCTGGTCGCCCGATTGCGCGGCGCCGCATTGCTGTGGGGGCTTCTGCTCTCGTCTCCCCTTGCCGCGCAGCCGGCGACTGGCGACTGGTTGCTGGGGCAGGCCGTCGCACGCGCCGCCGTGCATCACGACCCCCAGCGCCGTGAACTGACGATCGGCAACGGCCTCATCTCCCGCACGATCCGCGTCGCGCCGAATGCGGCGACGGTCGGCTTCGACAACCTGACGACACACGAGTCGCTGCTTCGCGCCGTGGCGCCCGAAGCCGAGGTCGAGATCGACGGCCGACGGTACGCGATCGGCGGCCTGGTCGGGCAGCCGAACCTCGCCTACCTGCGCCCCGAGTGGGTGGAGGCGCTCACCGCGGAGCCGGGAGCGTTCCAGTTCGAACGGTTCGAGACCGGCGCACCCGTCCAGCGCATGGCATGGACGCGCGCGCGGCACGCGAGCCACAGCGCGTGGCCGCCGCCCGGTGTGTCGTTGACGCTGTGGTTCGTACCCCCTGCGGGTGCACTGCCGGGCGTGACCGTGGCCGTGCACTACGAGCTGTACGACGGCATCCCCCTGCTCGCCAAGTGGATCACGATCCACAACCGCGGCAGCCGGTCGCTCCGCCTCAACAGCTTCAAGAGCGAGATCCTGCGCGTCGTCGAGGCCGAGTCACAGGTCGACCCGAGCCCCGAATGGCAGCGGCCGCGCCTGACCGTGCTGACCGACTTCGCTTTCGGCGGGATGTCGGTCGCCAGCCTGCACCGTGCGGTGTTCTGGACCGACGACCCGGCATACACGACACAGGTCAATTACGCGTTGAAGACGCCGTGCCTGCTCGAAGTGAAGCCGCCGCTCGGCCCGGACGTGGACATCGTGGCCGGCGCAGAGTTCACCGGCATCCGCGCCTTCGAGCTGGTGCACGACACCGACGACCGCGAGCGGCAGGGGCTGGCGATTCGCCGGCTCTATCGACTGATGGCGCCGTGGGCGACGGAGAACCCGTTGATGCTGCACCTGACGTCGACCGACCCGCAGGTCGTGCGGACCGCCATCGACCAGGCTGCCGAGACGGGCTTCGAGATGGTCATTCTCAGCTTCGGCAGCGGCCTGAACATGGAAGACGTGTCGCCAGCCAACATCGCCACGTTCAAGGCCCTTCGTGAGTACGCCACGCGCAAGGGCATCGAGTTCGGCGGCTATTCCCTGCTCGCCAGCCGGCGCATCAGCGACGACCACGACGTCATCAATCCGCGGACGGGCACGACCGGCGGCGCCATCTTCGGCAACTCGCCGTGCCTGAACAGCACATGGGGACAGGACTACTTCGCCAGGCTGAAGACCTTCATCGAGGAGACGGGGTTCTCCGTGCTGGAGCACGACGGCAGTTACCCCGGTGATGTCTGTGCCTCGACGCGGCATCCCGGCCATCGCGGGCTGGACGACTCGCAGTGGACGCAGTATCAGCGCATCACCGAGTTCTATCGCTGGGCTCGCGCGCGAGGGATGTACCTGAACGTGCCGGACAACTACTTCCTGGCCGGCTCGAACAAGACCGGGATGGGATACCGCGAGACGAACTGGTCACTGCCGCGCGAACAGCAGCACGTCCACGCGCGACAGAACCTGTTCGATGGCACGTGGATGAAGACGCCGTCGATGGGCTGGATGTTCGTTCCGCTGGTGCAGTATCACGGCGGCGGTGCGGCGGCGACCCTCGAGCCGTTGCGCGAACACCTGGGCGACTACGAGCAGCATCTGGCCAATGCGCTCGGCTACGGGGCGCAAGCGTGCTATCGGGGCCCGCGGCTGTACGACTCACCGGAGACCAGGGCCGCGGTCGTCAGGTGGGTGACGTGGTTCAAGCGCTACCGCGACATCCTCGAATCGGATGTCATCCACGTGCGCCGCGCCGATGGCCGCAACCTGGACGCCGTCCTGCACGTCAATCCAGCGGTGCCAATCAAGGGGCTGGCGATGATCTACAACCCCGGCGACGCACCGCTGACCCAGGACATCACGCTGCCGCTGTATTACGCAGGCGTGAGCGACACGGCTCTGGTCGCCGAACGGGACGGCACACCGATCAGGATGACGCTGGATCGCCACGATCGCGTCACCGTACGCGCCACCGTCGAGCCGCGCTCGAACACGTGGTTCGTCATTCGTTGACGCCTGGCGACGCAAGGGAGTACATCGCCCGGCGCTCTGGGGACACCCACCGCACTCCGCCCGACCCGAAGGAAAGGGCCGGGGACAGGTCAACGCGTCGGGTTCTTCCAGCGCAGTCCCGGGAATCGCGTGAAGTCGGCATCGGTCGAGTGCAGTTCGGCCTGGTGCTCGATGCACAGCGCGGCCAGGTGCGCATCGGTCGTGAGGTTGCCCGCGGAACCCACCCGCTCGAGCAGCCCGAAAAGCACGTCAGCGTGCCTGTCGCCGGGGTGCAGGATGGCGACGCACGGTCGAGCCAGCCACGTCCGCACGTGGCCGCACGCGATCGACACCTCAAGCGGACGGACGAGGATCTGGCGATGAGTGGTCAGGCGGATGAACCCGAGCGCCGTGACCCAGGGAAGACCCACCGGTTGCGTGCCGTTGAGCAGTCCCTCCCACCACGCGCGGGCGGCCGCATGGACCCGCGATTCGCTGTTGTAGGCGTGGATCAGCAGATTCACGTCCGGGACGATCATCGCTCCAGGGTCCGGGCGACGGCCTCGACCTCCAGCTCATCGACGAGCTGATTCAGCCGATCGGGGTCGATGCCCGGTCTCAGGCCGAGCGGGTGCGGTTCGACGCTGAAGCGCGAGGCCTTCGGCGGCCTGCCGGTCAGCCCCAGGCCGAGTCGGATGGCGTCGTTGACCAGGGACTTGAAGCTCTTGCCGGTGCGGCGGGCCTCGCTGGCGAGACGTTCGGCAACATCCGGGTCGAGCGTCAGCGTCGTTCTCATGATCGCATCATGATGCCTGCCAGCAGTGATGTCCAGATGCCTGACGGCGCCGCCCTACCTCGGAGGGAGGGGTCCCGCGCCGGCCTCGAGCTCGCGCACCATGCGGTCGTCGCCGGTGAGCTCCCAGTAGACCAGCGACACCGGAATCATGCCCACCCCGTCGACCTCGTCGAAGAAGCGACGCATGGAGAACTGGTCCCCGAGCTGCCGGGCACGCATGGCGATCGTCTCCTCCATCAACCGGCCCCCCGTGACGTAGCTGGCCCCGTAGCCGGGCTGACGCAGGTAGAGGTGCTGCTCGAAGCCGAGGAGGGGATCGCGGCGCATCCACCCGCGCGGCGTCCAGTTCACGTGGATGTCTCCCGCCTCCGCCATCGTGAGGTCGTTGGCGTGCGCGAAGAGGTTGCCGAGGCCGCGCGCCGCGCGCGTGATCAGCATGATCCACACGATCTCGCGTGAACGCGGGCGGTCGTCGTACAGCCCGGCGTGCATCATCCACTCTTCCATGGACGTCGCCATGCCCTCGGCACGGCTCATCCAGACGTTGTAGAGCAGCGGGCCGCGTCGAATCGGGTTGGTGGTGAGGCCCTCGCGCTGCCGCCAGTTGTCCCACCAGTGGTACAGGTGCGTCCAGAGGGGAATGGGGTCGCGGTGATTGCCCTGCGAGAAGAAATCGCGTGTCGCGGCCGGCACGAAGCCGGGCATGCGCTCGCGCAGGGCCTGCTCCATCCACGGGTGCACGGAGAGCAGGTCCGTACGCCGGATGAAATCGAGGTAGCGCGTGAGGGCGCGGTCCTGGAGGGCCGCGTACGCCTCGGGCGTGGCGGCCGGCTCCAGTGGGGGCAGCGCGCGGTTGCGCTGCTCCTCGAGACGCAGCGCCGCGTGGGCCCGCGCCAGTTCGCGCCGGGTGATGGTGACCTCGTCCTCCCAGGAGAGCGGCACGAGCAAGACGTTGCGCAGGAACCAGGTGTACTGCGCCTTGCCGATGCCCGACGGACCGGTGCGTTTCGGCGACTCGTCGCGCAGCCACTGCGCGAAGGATTCCGTGGCATCTCTGGCCGCGCCGACCGCGGTGGTCAGGGCACGATCGCCGTCTCCGACCAGGCCCTGCAGCCGGCCGAGTGCCTCCGCCTGTTCCTCGAAGGCGCGCACGCCGCCGACCCACAGGTCGCGCGCGGTGGCGCCGGCGAGATTGATCCGGGCCTGGCGCAGCAGCGTCGGGATGGTCTGCAGCGCGCCGGTGAGCCGACGGGTCTCGTCCGGGGTGAGCGGCCGTGGGGTCTCGAGCCGTGTCCGCGGCCAGATCCCGTACTGCCACAGCCGAATCGCGCCATGGATGGTCGGGCCTTCCTCGGCCGGCGTGTCGCTCTCGTCGGTTCTGATCGACGCGTAGTAGGCCGGATCGCGGGCAAACGGCTGGAGCACCGTCAGGTGGTACTCCATGCCGTTCATCTCGGCCCGCACGAGGTGACGGTCCACCTGGTGCGGGATGGACCACCCGGCCGTGTCGAGGGCCCGCAGGCGCTGCTGGAACGCGCGCAGCGTCTGCAGGCGCCTGGCGTTGGTGGCCGGCGTGTAGTCGGGGATGCCGTCCACACGAGGCGGCTCCTCGAACGTGCGCCAGTCGCGAAACAGCTCGAGCAGCGCTCCGTAGGTGCCGCCCTGGGCGTGGGCCGGCGCCGCCAGCGCCGTCGTCAGCGCCAGGACCAGCAGGCAGAGCCGTCGCGTCACACCGTGACGACCTGACCCGTCTGGACGGACTTCTCCTCGGCCTCGCAGATGCGCACGGCGTTGAGGCCGTCCGTGGCGGTGACGATGGTGGGCGGGTGCCCGTGCTGGATGGCGGTCAGGAAGTGGTGCAACTCGCCGACGTAGCCGTCCGGTCCTTCGGGCGTGACGACGCGCGGGTCCTTGCCCTCTTCGAGGATCTGCAGGGCGTTGTCGCCGCGCGCGCTGTCGAAGTCGACCGTCGCGCGCTCGAACATGACCGTGTAGGCCATGCTGAACCCGCTCGCCATCAGCCAGCTGCCCTCGGCATACACCGTGGCCCCGCCCGGCACCATGTACTGGGTGACGACGTGGTCGGTGGCGCCGCTGAAGCGCGACACGCCGGTCGAGAAGACCGCGGTGGGCGTGCCGAAGAGGAACTGCACGAAGTCGGTGTCGTGGACGTGCAGGTCGAACAGCGCGCCGCCGGACTCGCCGCCCTTGAAGTAGCTGTCGCGGCTCCATCCCGGCGGTGCGGACACGCGGCGGAAGCGGGCGGTCAGGATCTCGCCGTAGGTGCCGTCGGCCTTCAGGTCCTTGAGGAAGGCCCAGCCGGGCCAGAACCGCATGCACATGGCCGGCATGAAGAACGTGCTGGCGGCCGCCGCCGCGTCGACGATCTCCTGCGACTGCGCCGAGGTCCGCGCCAGCGGCTTCTCGCAGATCACGTGCTTGCCGGCGCGCAGGGCCGCAATCGTCTGCGGCACGTGCAGGGGGGTCGGCACGCAGAGGTCGATCAGGTCGACTTCGCCGTCGGCGAGCAGGTCCTCGAACTTCTGGTAGGCCCGCACGTCGGGACCGAGGTCCACCGCATCCGAGCCGGCGACGTTGCCGGTGACACCGGCCAGCACGCCGTTGACCGGCAGGCGCACGGCGTCGCAGACGGCGACGATGCGCGCGTTGTCGGGCAGTTTGCGGTACGCATTGATGTGGGTCAGGCCCATGAAGCCCAGGCCCACGACGGCGACGTTGACGGGACGGTCGAGAGGGTTGTCGTTCACGAGCGTGATTAGAACGCACTCGCCGCGTCGAACTCAATCGGCGTGCCCGATCCCGGATCGGCGCGTGACGCTATGATCCGGCCTCAGTCCAGCACAGCCGTCCCGTGCCGTCGCCACTCTCTGGAGCCTTCGTGCGCCTCACCTGCCGTCCTGCCCGCGCCGCCCTCGCACGATACTGCCTCGCCTGGTGTGTGCTGCTGGTGGGACCCGGTGCGATGGCGAGCGCCGACACGTACCCGCGACAACCCGGCGTCGACGCGGTGCACTACGCCTTCCAGCTCACGCTCGGCGACGACACCGACGAGATCCTGGGAGAGGCCGCCATCACGTTCCGCTTCACGGCTGCTGGCGTCACGACCGTGGCGCTCGATCTGGCGTCGCCGGTCGACGGCAAGGGGATGACGGTGGCCGAGGTGACATCGGCCGGCGTGGCCGTGCCCTTCCAGCATCAGGACGGCCGGCTCGTGCTCCGCCTGCCGTCGTCGCCAGGGGTCGGCGAGGACCGCATCGTCACGGTGCGGTATCGCGGGGTGCCGGCGGGCGGGCTGCGCATCCTGCCCAACAAGTTCGGCGATCGGGTCTTCTTCAGCGAGAACTGGCCGAACAACGCCCGCCAGTGGCTGCCGATGATCGACCACCCGTACGACAAGGCGACCAGCGAGTTCCTCGTGACGGCGCCGGCCCGGTACCAGGTCGTGGCCAACGGCCTGCTGCAGGAGGAGGTCGATCTCGGCGACGGGCGTCGGCTCACGCACTGGAAGCAGTCGGTCCCGATTGCCTCGTGGCTGAACGCCATCGGCGTCGCGCAGTTCGCCGTCCATCACGACGGGCTGGTCAAGGGCGTACCACACCAGACCTGGGTCTATCGGCAGGAGCGGGCCGTCGGCCCCGCCTGGTTCGAGCGACGGTCGCGCCAGGCCATGGACTTCCTCAGCGAACACGTCGGGCCGTACGCCTACGAGAAACTCGCCAACGTCGAGGCGGCCGGGTTCAATGGCGGCACCGAGCACGCGAGCGTGATCTTCTACGGCGAGAAGTCCATCCTCGAGCGTCCTGACACGGGGCTCATCGCGCACGAGATCGCCCACCAGTGGTTCGGCAATGCCGTCACCGAGCGCGACTGGGACGACGTGTGGCTGAGCGAGGGCTTCGCCACCTACTTCACGCTGCTGGTCGCCGAGCACCACGAGGGCCGCGATGCGTTCGTCGCCGGACTGACGCGGAGCCGCGAGGCCGTGTTCGCCCTCGAAGCGAAGCACCCCGGCGTCGCCGTGCTGCACGACAACCTGTCGGACATGAAGCAGGTGCTCAACCGGATCATCTACCAGAAGGGGGGATGGACCCTGCACATGCTGCGGCACCGCATGGGCACCGACGCCTTCTGGAATGGCATCCGCGACTACTACCGGCGCTACCGCAACGGCAGCGCCACCACCGACGACTTCCGCCAGGTGATGGAGGCGCATGCCGGGCAGGATCTCCGGTGGTTCTTCTCGCAGTGGCTGTCGCGCGCCGGGTCCCCCGTCGTCGAGGGCCACTGGACCCATGAGGCCGGCTCGCGCCGGGTCGTGCTCGACCTGGCACAGACGCAGCCGGGCGACGCCTATCGCCTGCCGATCGAGGTCGCCATCACCACGGCCGGCATCACCCGCATCGAGACCATCGACCTGACACAGAAGCAGCAGCGATTCGCCCTCGCCGCCGACCAGGCGCCGACGGCGGTGGTGCTGGATCCTGGCACGTGGGTGCTCATGGATGCCCGCGTCACTCGCCGCTAGTCGACGTCGCTCCCGAGGAATCGTCATGACCCGCGTTGCTCTCTTCCTGTTCTCGATCCTGCTTCCGGCCACGCTGCTGGCGCAGACGACCCCTCACCACCAGAAGCACTTCCCGCCGGAGGAGTTCACGGCGCGCTGGGCGACCGTGTACGACAAGATCGGCGATCGCGCCGTGGCCATCGTCCAGGGCGCACCGCTGGCGCGCGGCTTCGCCTTTCCGCGGCAGTCGAACGAGTTCTACTACCTGAGTGGCATCGAGACCCCCGGTGCCTATCTCGTGCTGGACGGGCGCACGCGGCAGAGCACGCTCATCCTGCCGCCGCGTAACGAGCGGCTCGAGCGCAGCGAGGGCAAGGTGCTGTCGGCAGACGATGCCGATCTCGTGAAGCGCCTGACGGGGGCCGACGCCGTCGTCAGCACGAAAGCGATGGGCGAGGAGTGGCTGGCGGCACTGGCCGCGGCGCCGGCGCCGGCCGTCTACACGATGTTCACCCCGGCCGAGGGCACGGCCGAAAGCCGCTTCGAACTCCAGAACGCCAACGCCGCCATCGCGGCCGACTACTGGGATGGCCGCGTCTCGCGCGAAGCCCACTTCGTCAACCTGCTGCGCACGCGGGCGCCGCGGCTCGACGTGCGCGATCTGACGCCGATTCTCGACGAGATGCGCAGCGTGAAGAGCCCGCGCGAGATTGCGCTGATCCGGCGCGCCTCGCAGCTGGCGGGCCTCGGCATTCTCGAGGCGATCAAGAGCACGAAGGCCGGCCTGTACGAGTACCAGCTCGATGCGGCCGCCCGGTACATGTTCCTGGCGGGTGGCGCACGTCTCGAGGGCTACCGATCGATCACCGCGGCCGGCACCGCCAACATCTGGAACGGCCACTACTACCGCAACGACGCGCAGCTCAGGACCGGCGACCTCGTGCTGATGGACTTCGCGCCCGACTACGGTTACTACACGAGCGACGTCACGCGCATGTGGCCGGTCAGCGGCACGTACTCGCCCGTGCAGCGTGAACTGCTGCAGTTCGTGCTCGAGTACCGCAACGCGGTCCTGAAGTTCGTGCGGCCTGGCGTCACCACGAAGCAGATCTACGACGAGGCGCGTGTCGCGATGGCGCCGGTGTTGGCGCGGACGACGTGGTCGAAGCCGGTGTACGAACAGGCGGCGCGCAAGATGGTGGAGACGGGTGGGGGCACGCTGTCGCACCCGGTCGGCCTCGCCGTCCACGACGATGGGCCGTACAACCGGGGGCCGCTGAAGGTGGGGCAGGTCTTCTCGATCGACCCGCAGCTGTGGGTGCCGGAAGAGACGCTCTATATCCGGTATGAAGACGTGATCGCCATCACGTCGGACGGCTACGAGAACTTCACGGAGTTCCTGCCGACGTCGCTGGACGACCTGGAGCGACTGGTGGGGAAGGGCGGCATCGGGCTGCAGGTGCAGCCCGCCGCCAATCCGACCAGGCCGTGAGTCGGCTGGCCGGCTACCAGTTCGAGGTCGAGGTGCGCCGGTTCAGCAGGTAGGCGGTGACGGCCGCGAGGCCGCCGGCGACCACGACGCCGCGGATCACCTTGAGCAGGCTGAAGACCCAGGCGATGCCGAGGCCGAGCGCCGCCCACTGCACCCACCACTCGCCGTCCCAGGTCATCAGATTGATGACCGTGAGGAAGATCACGATGACCGGGGCGATGAACAGGAACTTGAGCGCCTTGAGTGTAGCCACACACCAACCTACGTCGTGGCCGGGCGAAAGTTCGCTAGACCAGCCCGAGGCGCCTCGCCGGCGTCCACGCGTGGCCCGGGAACACCGGTCGCAGGTCCCCGACGCCGAGATGTGACGTCAGCACCTCGCTGAAGACGTCGCGGAAGTCGGTGGTGATGGCCAGGTCACGGCCCTCGACCCGCTGCGCCGTGTCCAGGCCCGGCCAGCGACCGTAGACCCGCCCGCCGCGCACCGGGCCGCCGAGCAGCAGCATGGCGTTGCCATGCCCGTGGTCGGTGCCTCGCGTGCCGTTCTCCGCCACCGTGCGCCCGAACTCCGACATCGTGACCACGACCACGTCCTGCATCCCGGTGCCGAGGTCGGTGACGAAGGCGCCCAGGGTGCGGCCCACGTCGGCCAGCCGCCCGGCCAGCTGCCCCTCGGCACCGCCCTGGTTGACGTGCGTGTCCCAACCGCCGATCTCGGCGTAGGCGACCTCGAGCCCGACGTCGGCCTTGATCAACTGGGCGACCTGCCGCAACGCCTCGCCGAACGGCGACCGCGGGTACGTCGCGTCGGCGGCGGTGCGGGGACCACGGGTCTCGACGTCGCGCAGCGTGCGCATGGCGTCGAAGGCCTCGCGTCCGGTGTCGCGGAGGACCTGGTCGGCGGCTGCGGCGTACTGCGCCTCGAAGGCGTCGCCGGCCCGCGCGCCGCTGGTGAGGGCCATGCGCTGGAGGCTGGCCATCGCCAGCACCGGCGCCGAGCCCTGCAGCACGCGCGGCAGTTGCGGCGAGAGGGCCACGGCCCGCATGGCGCCGGCGTGCTCCGCGTCGTGCCGCTGCGCGAGGGCGCGATTGAGCCAGCCGTCCTGCGTGCTCTTGACGCCGGGCGTGCCGGTCTCCATGTAGTCCTGGGCGTCGAAGTGCGAGCGGGTCGGGTCGGGCGACCCGCAGGCGTGCACGATCGCCAGCTGACCGCGCGTGTACAAGGCGTGGAGCGGCGCCAGGCGCGGGTGCAGGCCGAAGTGGCCATCCAGATCCAGCGCACCGCCGTCCTTGCCCGGCGCGGCGATGGCGATCGTCGGTCTGGCGGCGTAGTAGGCGCCGTCGCCGTGCGGCACCACCATGTTCAGGCCGTCGACCGCGCCCCGCTGGAACACCACGACGAGCACCTTGCGGCGTCGCGTCGCGGCGGCGGCCGCTTCGGCGAGGAAGTGCGGCGCGAAGCCGAGGCTCAGCAGCGCCACCGCGCCCTGCTTCACGAACACGCGTCGGGAGTGCATGACGCCGGCTCCTATCGTCTCTGGAATTCAGGCGAGCCGAGGATCAGCGCCGCCATCTCTCGCGGCGTCGTCGCTCGCGCAACGGTCGCGAGCGTGGCGGCCGACGGCTCGCGCAGCAGCAGCGCCCGGGCCATCGCCCGGGCCTGCGCCTCGGGTGTGTCGCCCTCGACGGCGGGGAGCGTGGGCGCGCTCACACCACGCATGCGGCCGTGGGTCAGCGCCACGGCGATGTTCATCCGCTGCACCAGCGCGCCGCCGCTCGTCCAGGCGTCGGCTCGGTCGCTGTAGCCCGTCGGCGGCTGCGCGTAGTACGGCGGCATGCCGAGCGACCGCAGTTCCTGCAGCAGCGGGCCGCCGCCGCGGACGTCCGCCTCCAGCACCCGCAGCGCGCTCGCCACGAATTCGATCGGCGTCTTGACCTTCGCAAGGCGCGCCTCGTGCGCCGTGAACTCCGGCGCCGTCACCAGTGCCTCGACGGTGGCGCGCAGGTCGCCGTCGGTGGCGGTGAATCGCGCCGCGACCCGCCGCACCAGCGCCTCCGGCGGGGTGTCGGACACGAATCGCCTCGCGAGCTTGCTCGCAATGTGGCGCGCCGTGGCCGGATGGCGCGCGACGATGTCGAGCACGCGCTCGCCGTCTTCACGGCCGCCGCCTGCGGGAATCACCTGCCCGAGCACCGTCTTGGCCGCCCGGTCGTGTCGTCGCGCATCGAAGAACGCCTCGCCGCCCTGCCGGGGCCCACGAATCGTCCAGCCGGTGAACGCGCGCGCCACCTCGACGATGTCGGCCTGCGTGTAGCCGGCGTCGACGCCCAGCGTGTGCAGTTCGAGGAGCTCGCGGGCGTAGTTCTCGTTGAGCCCCATCGGCCCCCGCCGCGTTCGGCTCCCGGGCGCACTGCTCTGCCAGTTGTCGAGATAGAACAGCATGGCCGGGTGGCCGGCCACCGCGCCGAGCATCGCCCGGAACGACCCGAGCACATGAGGACGGATGGCCGTCCGCTCGAGGTCGTACGCGTACTGCCGCACGGGTCCCTTGCCCGCGAAGACGTTGAAGTGGTTGAACCAGAAGTCGACCAGCACTTCCTCGAGCTGACGTTCGGCGTCCGTCACGCGCACGAGCTTCTGGGTCACCAGCTCGAGCGCCACCAGCCGCTCCGGACCCGGCCCGCCCGTCCGGCGGGCCATCGCCATCTCCGGCTCGGCTCCCTCGCCCTGGCCCTGCCCTTGCGCCGCCTGCGCGGCGCGCCGACGCTGCTCGGCCGGGATGTAGTACGTCTCGGCGAGCTGCCGGGGTGTCAGCGCCAGCGTGGTCATCGGGGCCAGCCTGGCCTCGAGCGGAACGTCTGGAATCGCGGACGGCCCCAGCTGCGCCGACAGCCACGCGGCGAGCCCGTCCCGCCGCAGACGCTCCACGGTCGCCGCGGTCGCGCCGAAGGTCAGCCGATTCGCGACGTGGACGGCCGTGTCGGCGTCCAGGGCCGGCGCGCGGTCGGCACCGGCCACCGCGAGCGTCGTGGCGGCCAGAAAGCCTGCCACCCAGGGAATCCGTCGCCCGACGATGGAAATGCGTATGGCAGAGCTCAAGGTGTGGCCTCCGTGCTAGGATGCGCCCAATCCCGTCTCTGCGTTCCGCGCCGGAGCCGGTTTCACAGAACTTTCTCGAGACATGCCCGTGCGCCGCGTTCTGCACGGTGTCCTGCTGTGCAGTCTGGTCGTGGGCGCGTTGTCCATGGCGGTGCCAGCACAGGCGCCGGCTCCCGTCCCCCCGGCCGACCCCGGCCGTCGTCCGAGTCGCGTGGTGCTCACGTGGCGCGACGACCCCGCGCGCACGCAGGCCGTCACGTGGCGCACCGACGCCCTGGTGGACGAAGCGTTTGCCGAGCTGGCCGAGGCGAGCGCCAATCCCGGCTTCGCCGCCCTCGCACGTCGGTCGCCGGCGCGCACCACGGCCGTCCCGGTCCCGAGCGGCACGGCGTACTACCACGAGGCCCGCTTCAGCGCGCTGCGTCCGGACACCATGTACGCCTATCGCGTCGGCGACGGCGCGACGTGGAGCGAGTGGTTTCACTTCCGCACGGCCGCCGCCGAGCCGGCGCCGTTCTCGTTCATCTACGTCGGCGATGCACAGAACGACCTGCGCTCGCTGTGGTCGCGGGCCATTCGCGCCGCCATTCTCGATGCCCCGCGCGCCCGCTTCGTGCTGCATGCGGGCGACCTCGTCAACGTCGGCGAGAGCGACGACGAGTGGGGCGAATGGTTCGGCGCCGGCAGCTGGATCAACGGCATGATTCCGCAGGTGCCCGCGGTCGGGAACCACGAGTTCGGACGCCTGAACCGCGAGGATCCCCGGCAGCTCACCACCCTGTGGCGTCCGCAGTTCGCCCTGCCCGAGGACGGCCCAGAGGGACTGGCCGAGACCGTCTACTCGTTCGACTACCAGGGCGTGCGCGTCATCGTCCTCAACTCGGTGGCCGAGACCCGCCTGGCCGACCAGGCCGCGTGGCTCGAGTCCCGCCTCAAGGACAACCGCAACCGCTGGACCGTGGTCGCCTTCCACCACCCGGTCTTCTCCGTCGCCGGTGAGCGCGACAACCCGACCATCCGCCACGCCTGGAAGCCGCTCTTCGACAAGTACGGCGTCGACGTCGTGCTGACCGGGCACGACCACAGCTACGGCCGCGGCCAGAACCTCACCGAAGGCGTCAACCGGCGCGACGAGGAGACGGGGACCGTGTACGTGGTGTCGGTGAGTGGTCCGAAGATGTACGAGGTGGGCAAGGCACGCTCGTGGGCCACGCGCACCGGCGCCAACGTCCAGCTCTATCAGGTGGTCAACGTCTCGCCGCAGTCCCTGCGCTTCGAGTCGCGCACCGTCACCGGTCAGCTGTTCGATGCCTTCGAGATCACCAAGGCGCGCAACGGCCGGCGACGCTTCATCGACCGCAAGCCCGAACTGTCCGGGACGTACTGATCCTCCGCCTGCCGGGCTGCCTCACCATGTTGACCCCGTCACGTTTCGGACGCCTCCACGCGGGGTCGGTCGTCCTGCTGCTGGCCTGCCTGGGCGGATGTACGGCCGCCACCCAGGACCTGCCTGCACCGACGCCCGAGGCGCTCGCGCGCACCTGGGACGCCGAGCGGGTGCCGTTGCCGCCCCCACCGCTCGTCACGCACGTGATGGTCGAGGCACAGGTGGCGCGCCTCGTCCGCGACAGCCGCGGCCTCATCACGAGCGACGTGCTGGGACGGTCGGTCGAGGGGCGCGCCATCCACCATCTGACCGTGGGGCGTGGCGCGACGCCGGTCCTGCTGTGGTCGCAGATGCACGGCGACGAGCCCACCGCCACCTCGGCGCTCTTCGACGTGTGTCAGTGGCTCATCACGCATCGGGAGGACCCGATCGTCGCGCGCCTGCTCGACAGCCTGACGATGCATGTCGTGCCGATGCTGAATCCGGATGGCGCCGAGCGCTTCCAGCGGCGCAACGCCCAGGGCATCGACATCAACCGCGACGCGCTGCACCTGCAGACGCCCGAGGGCCAGCTGCTCAAGGCCCTGCGCGATCGTGTGCAGCCGGTGATCGGCTTCAACCTGCACAACCAGAACTGGCGGACGTCGGTGGGGCGGCCGCCGCAGCCCGCCGTCATCTCGCTGCTGGCCGTGGCCTACGACGAGGCCCGGTCCGAGGACGCCCGGCGTCAGCTCACCAAGCGCGCGAGCAGCGTCATCGTCGAGGCCCTGCAGCCGTTCGCCGCCGGCCGCATCGGTCGGTACGACGACGAGTTCGAGGTGCGGGCGTTCGGCGACAACATCACGAAGTGGGGCACGGGGGTGGTGCTGATCGAGACGGGCCCGTGGCCCGGGCCCGATCCCGACCGCATGCTGGTGCGGCTCAACTTCGTGGCGCTGGTGACCGCGCTCGATGCCCTGGCGAGTGGCCGCGTCTCGACGGCCGATCCGCAGGTGTACGAGCGGCTGCCCGAGAACGACTCGAGTCTGTTCCACACGATCGTCCGCGGCGGCACCGTCATCCCGGGGACCGGAGTGGCGCCGTTTCTCGCCGACGTCGGCCTGGCGGGCACCCGCGTGGTGCGCCAGACGCCCGGCGGTCGGGTGCTGCAGTGGCAGGGCAGCATCCAGGACATGGGCGATCTGCGCGTGTATGGCGCGCTCGAGACCATCGATGCGACCGGCCTGTTCGTCGCGCCTGCGTACACGGCAGCTGCCGTCGGCGATGAGGTGACCCTCCCGGCGGGCGGGCCCACGGCGGCCACGCCGAGGATCACCATCGGCGGCGCGGCGCGCCTCTGGCTCCTCCGTGGCGGTGCCGTGCCCGGGCGGTATAGGCTTGAACGCCTCGTCGAGCTGCGCTGACGCCCGACGACAACCCAGACGCGCGCATGTCCGACCCTCCTGCTCCCGACGCGGCGCCCGCGACGACACCCCCTTCGCAAGACCCGTCTGCCCGCGAGAAGGCGGGGGTGAGTGCCTGGGGCGAACTGCTGCAGGCGGCCCGCATCACGGCATGTGAACAGGACCTCGACCTGCGGTACCTGGCGGTGCTCGACCAGTCCCCGGACGGGCAGGGTCTCACCGGGGCGATCGGCAAGCTCGAGACCGAGGTCTTCAGCGGCGAGGTGGCCAGGCGCCTCGTCGCCATCAAGCGCGCCGCCATCGAGAGCAACCGTCCGCGACAGGGTCGTGTGGTCGTCCAGGCCGGCGGGGCGGCACGTTCGTTCGACGTCACGGCGACCCCGCGGCGCGACGAGCACGGCACCATCGTCGGCGTGCTGTCGGTGGCCGTCGAGCTGACCGACGCGCTGCAGGCGCAGGACCTGCGGCGAGCGAGCCAGTCGCGCCTGTCCGGCATCCTCGACTCGGCGATGGACGCCATCATCAGCACCGGGCCCGATCGCCGCATCGTCTTCTTCAACCCGGCCGCGGAGCGCATGTTCGGCGTGTCGGCCGCCGAGGCGATCGGCAGCGAGATCACGCGCTTCGTCCCCCCGGCGATGCGGGACGAGCATGCGGCGCTGATGGACAACTTCGCCGAGACCGGCGTCACGGCGCGCCGCATCGTGCTGAGCGACCTGCGGGCCCACCGCGCCACGGGCGAGGACTTCCCGATCGAAGCGTCGATCTCGCACACCGGCACCGGCGACGATCGCCTGTTCACGATCATCATTCGCGATCGCACCGAGCACGACCAGCTGCAGGCCCAGCTGCTGCAGTCACAGAAGCTCGAGGGCATCTCGCGCCTCGCGGGTGGCGTCGCGCACGACTTCAACAACCTGCTGACGGTGATCCTCGGCTACTGCGAGCTGCTGCGGATGCGGCAGCGCGGCGGGTCCGAGCTCGAGGAGATCAACAACGCGGCGCGTCGCGCCAGCCAGTTGACCCGCCAGCTCCTGGCGTTCGGTCGCCGGCAGGTGCTGCAGGTCGAGACGCTCGACCTCAACGGCCTCATCCGCGGGCTGAACCGCATGCTGCGGCGGATCATCGGCGAGGACGTCGTCCTCGAGACCGACCTGGCCGACGACTTCCTCTGGGTGGTGGCCGACGTCGGCCAGATGGAGCAGGTGCTGCTCAACCTGGTGGTGAACGCGCGCGATGCGATGCCGTCGGGCGGCACGCTGCGCCTCGTCACGCGCATCAGCGATCCGGCGATCGCCCATCCCGGCCTGTTGCCGCGGCAGTTGGTCGAGCTCACGGTGAGCGACACGGGCGTCGGCATGGCCGAGGACGTGCGGACGCGCATCTTCGAGCCGTTCTTCACGACCAAGGGCGATGCCGGCACCGGGCTGGGGCTGGCCACCGTCTACGGCATCGTCACGCAGACGGGTGGGGACATCGCCTGCGACAGCACGCCGGGCCAGGGCAGCACCTTTCACGTGTGGCTGCCGCTCGCGCCGGCGCCGCGGCCGGCCGACGAGGGCGCACAGGCCGAGAGCCGCGCCACGCACGGGCACGAGACGGTGTTGCTGGTCGAGGACGAGGCGCTCGTGCGCGAACTGGCCGCGCGCGCCCTGCGCGAGTACGGCTACAAGGTGCTCGAGGCGCAGGACGTCGAGAGTGCGCTGCGCTACCTCGATCACCAGAGCCTGGCGATCGTCGTCTCCGACGTCGTGATGCCCGGCAGGAGTGGCGACGACCTGTCGACCGAGATTGCGCGCCGCCGCCCGGGGCTGCCCGTGCTGCTGATGACCGGGTACTCGGAGGCCCTGCTGCAGCGGCCGGTCGATCCGGCCCATCTACTGCGCAAGCCGTTCACGCCGACCGATCTCATCGCGAAGATTCGCGCGCTGCTCGACCGTCGGCCGCCCGCATATACTTGATGATCGTGTCTACGTCCGCGTCCGACGCCCGCTGGGATGTGGTTGGCCTCGGGGCCAACGCCGTCGATTTCGTCTACCGGCTGCCGGCCGTCCCGCAGGCGACCGGCACGCTCTCCAAGATGCGGATCAGCCGCGAGACGATCAGCTGTGGTGGTCAGATGACCACCGCGCTGGTCGCCTGTGCCCGCTTCGGGCTGCGCGCCAAGTACATCGGTGCCACTGGCACCGACGACAACGGCCGTCGCATCCGTCGTGAACTGGCGCACCACAGCGTCGACTGCACCGATGCGGTGATCAAGGACGCCCGCAACCAGTACGCCGTGATCATGGTGGACGAGGTCTCCGGCGAGCGCATCGTCCTGTGGGATCGCGACGAGAAGCTGCAGCTGCGCCCGCACGAGATCCCCGAGCGGTCGATCGTCTCGGCGCGGCTGCTGCATGTGGACGATGTCGATCAGGAAGCGGCGATCGTCGCCGGCACGATTGCCAAGACGGCCGGCCTGGTCGTGACCAGCGACATCGATCGCCTGACGCCCCGGACCGAGGCGCTCGTCCGCGCCGTCACCGTGCCGATCTTCGCCGAGCACGTCCCCACCGGTCTCACCGGCGCCACCGACATCGGCACGGCGCTGCGTCAGCTGCGTCAGCTGCACGATGGCTTGCTCTGCGCGACCATCGGCGCCGAGGGCGCCATCGCGCTCGACGGCGATCGGCTCGTCCATTCACCGGGGTTCCGGGTGCAGGCCGTGGACACCACGGGGGCGGGCGACGTCTTCCGCGCCGGTTTCATCTACGGCACGCTGCAGGGCTGGTCCACCGAGCACGTGCTGCGCTTTGCCAACGCCGCGGCTGGCCTCAGCTGCACGCGGGCCGGCGCCATCGGCGGCGTGCCGGCGCTCGAGGAGATCGAGGCGCTGCTGGAAACCGCCCCGGCGTAGGGAGGGGCGCCTGTCCCTCCCATCTCAAGCCACGCGGGATGTCACGCCCAGCTGCTCGGCGACGCGCCTGGCCGCCGCGGCGCCCGAGTGCAGCGCGCCCTCCATGTAGCCCGTGAACGCGTAGGCGCAGTGCTCGCCGGCAAACTGCAGGCGGCCTCCGATGCCATCCCACAGCGTCGCGCCGATGCGCATGATCTGCCCGGGCGCCGGGAACGAGTACGCGCCCTTGGCCCAGGCATCCCCCGGCCAGTCCATGTAGCGCGTCGCGATCACCGAGGCGGGCAGGGCGCTGTAGACCGGTGACAGCGTCTGCATGTACCGGCGCGTGCGCTGCTCCGGCGACCACGACCGGACCTCCTCCGCCGCCGGTCCGCCGGAGAAGGCATTGAGGCAGGTGCCGACACCCGGCTGGTTGTCGGTCTGGTGCCAGGTCATCTGCACCGCGCCGTCCGACAGCAGGTCGGGTGACAGCTTCGCCTGTCGCCAGAACTGGCTCTTCACCCGCATCAGGAACTTGATGTTCGAGCCCACCTGCGGGTGGATGTGGGCCGGCAGCACCGGGTCGAACGCGATGCGGTTCCACGTGGCGGGCGGCACCGAGACGATGACGTGGTCCCCCTCGAGCACCTGACCATTCGCCAGGCGCACGGTCACCCCGGACGCGGCCGTCGTGACGTGGGTGACCGGCATGGCGAGCGTGATGCGTGCGCGACCGATCCCATCGGCCAGCTTCTCGGCGAGTTGCTGGTTGCCACCCTTGCAGCGATAGAGCTCCGAGTCGGTCCAGTACGCCTCGACGCCTCCGCCCTTCACCATGGCGAGGTGCCCGAGATAACTCTGCCACTCGGTGCGCACGCCGCTGTCGGCCGTCAGCATCGCGTCGATGGCTCGACGACAGAGGTCCGAGCAGGACAGCCCGCGGACCCAATCGCCAACCGTCCTGAGGTCGAGCGCCACGGCGTTGTCGGCCAGCCACGGGCGGTCGGCGTCCAGCAGCGCCCGGGCATCGGTGTTCATCGAGGCGAATGCCGCGTCCATCTCGACGAACAGCGCCTCGGCCCGCGCCCCGGTCACGCGCTGGCCATCGAGGACGAGCGGGGCCTCGAGTCGCGGATCCTCGGTCATGTCGAGCATCTGCAGGCCGAACCGCTTCGCGTACGACTGCCACATGACGTGGTTGGCGCCAATCAGCTCGGCGCCGCCCTCCACCACCTTGCCGGGCACGAAGTCCCTGAAGCTCAACACGCGCCCGCCCACGCGGTTGCGGGCCTCGACCACCTGCACCTCGACGCCCGCGCTCGTGAGCTCGTAGGCTGCCGCCAGGCCAGAGAACCCGGCACCGATCACGATGACGCGTCCACGCTGGGGCACCACCTGGGCGAGACCCCGGTGGCTGAGCAGCAGACCGGCCCCGGCCGCGGCCGATGCCACGAGCATCTGTCGGCGCGTCATCCCGTCGTGGCGACGAGGGGAGTAGCGATCGTGAAGGCGCGCATACAGGGAACGCATCGCTAGTCAGAACGCTCGCGGTCGCCCGCGCGAACGGGCCAGGTGGGGTAGGCCCCTCCTCCGACACGACGCGTTACCATCCGTGGCGTGTCCTCTGACGTGAAGTTCGCGGTGGTCGGGGCAGGCGCGGTCGGCGGCTACTATGCCGCCCGGCTCGCGCGTGCGGGGTTCGATGTCGGTCTCGTCGCGCGCGGCGCCCATCTGGCGGCGATCCGGGCTCGCGGCCTCTGGATCTGGAGTCCGCTCGGCGATCTGGTCGTGCATCCCCGTGCCAGTGCCGATCCGGCCGAGATCGGCCCCGTCCATGTCGTGCTCTACGCGGTCAAGACGTACGACGACGACACGGCGCTGCCGTTGCTGCCGCCGCTGCTCGGCCCCGACACCCTGGTGGTCACCCTGCAGAACGGCGTCTCGAGCGCGGCGCGCGTCGGCGCCGTCGTGGGCCCGGAGCGCGTGCTCGCCGGGCCGACCTACATCGCCACGGCGCTGAAGGCCCCTGGCGTCATCGAGCAGACGGGCACGCACCGCCGCATCGTGTTCGGCGAGGTGGACCCGACACGCGCGTCGCCGGCCGCCGGCGATGCCGCGGGACCCTCCGCGCGAGTGGGCGCGCTCGCGGAGCTCCTCCGCCTGGCCGACATCCAGGCCGAGCCCGTCGCCGATGCCCGCGTGCCGCTGTGGGAGAAGTTCATCTACCTGGCCCCCTTCGCTGCCGTGACCGGCGCGGCCCGCCAGCCAGCCGGCGTCGTGTGGTCCACGCCCTCGCTGCGGGCCACGTTCGAGGCGGCCGTGGCCGAGACCGCCGCGGTGGCGCGTGCCGAAGGGATTGCCGTGGCGCCAGACGTGCTCCAGCGCGTGCACAGCTACATGGAGGCCCTGCCGGCCGGGACGCGTTCGTCGCTGCTCATCGACCTGCAGGCGGGCAAGCGCATCGAACTCGACGCGCTGGCCGGCGACGTCGTGCGACGCGCGTCGGCCCTCGGCGTGCCCACGCCCGTCATGGCGACGCTGGCCGCGACCCTGACCCCGTACCGAGAGGGGAGGTCGGCGCGGTGATCGCTCCGTGACCCTCATCGCCATCGCCGGGGTGATGGCCCTCGGCGCCCTCGGCGGCATGGTCGGCGCCCTGCTCGGGCTCGGCGGCGGGGTCTTCCTCGTGCCGGCGCTGACGCTCGTCTACGGACTGCCCTTCCGCGAGGCCGCCGGCATCGGGCTGATGACCGTCATCGCGACGTCGAGCGTGGTCTCCGCGCAGCGCGTCGGCGACGGCACCGTCAACTTCCGCCTCGGCATCGTCCTCGAGATCGCGACCACGCTGGGAGGCCTCGCCGGGGGCCTGACCGCGCAGGCGCTCTCGCCCCGCACGCTGCACCTGGCGTTCGGGGTGGTCGCGCTGTTCATCGCCGGCGTGATGTTCCGGCAGATCTCGCGACGCGCCGTGACGCCGCAGGGGGACCCGGACGCCGGGTGGCTGGGCGGCGAGTTCTACTCCGACGAACATCGGCGACGCCTCACCTATCGCGTCAGGCGACTCCCGCTGGCGCTGGTCGTGTCGTTCATCGCCGGCAACGTGTCGGGGCTGCTCGGCATCGGCGGCGGCATCCTGAAGGTGCCCGCGCTCAACGCCTGGTGCGGCGTGCCGCTGCGGGTCGCGGCGACCACCAGCTCGTTGATGATCGGCGTCACCGCCGCCGCGTCGGCCCCCCTCTACTACAGCGCCGGAGACATCCCGCCCCTGTACGCGGCCGCCTCGGTGCTCGGCGTGATGGTGGGCACGCGCGGCGGCTTCTGGATCGCGGAGCGCGCCCGCGCCCGGAGCCTCAAGGTGCTGCTCGGCATGGTGCTGGTGTTCGTGGCCGTGATGATGCTGGTGCGCGCATGAGCCCGTTCGAGATCCTGCTCGGACGCACGCTCGGCATCGGTGTGACGATCGCGACGGCGCTGCTGGCCGTCGGGCTGGTGCTCGCCCTGGCCGCGCCGGGGCCGGCGGCCAATCTGCTGCTGCAGATCGGGTTGCTGGTGCTCATGGGCACGCCGATGGCGCGCGTCCTCCTGACCTGCGTGGAGTACGTCCGGGAGCGCGACTGGTTCTTCGCCCTGAATGCCGCGGGCGTGCTCGTGGTGCTCGGCATCACGATCTGGCAGGCCTGGCGGTCGTAGCGCCGCTGACCGGGTCGCCGCCGACGAAACGGTCGCGGACGACGGCCGGCAGCCTGGCGAAGTCCGTTGCCACGATCGATCGCTCGCGCGACCCGAGGCCGTACAGATCGGCCGCCACCACCTGCAGGTCCGCCTGCGCGCCGGCATCATCCGGCTGCCGCATCAGCCGCGCCGTGAGGCGCACGATCCGTCGGCGCCGCGCATCCGCCGACGACACACGGGGCACCGGCACGTGCGCCATGAGACGCGTCGTCACGTGCGCCCCGAGATACCGGCGGACGAACCAGTCGGCCACCAGACTGTTCAACATCCCGCACAGATAGAGTTGCGATGGCAGCCCGATCGTCGTCTGCAGGCAGAAGAGCGTGTGCGTGGTGACACAGCCGGGTGGCAGCAGCGCCGCGATGAGCGATCGCGTGTTGGTGGGCGACGACACGTCGCGGTAGGCCAGTCGCCATCGTCTCCATGGCTCGCCGGGCAGCGCGCGTGCGGCGTCGTCTGGCGACATCCACGCACCGGTGGACGGCGGACGCACGTCGAAGGCCTGCACGTGCTTGCCATCCACCACCGGCAGGCCGCCGGACGGGCGCGGACCCGACCGCCAGGCCTCGCGGTCTTCGGTGGCGTTGAGTTCACGGCCGAAGCGCAGCTGCCACGCGTCGTCACCCAGCGTCGGATGGGCGAGCAGGTGCTGCAACAGGTACAGATCGTCGGCGTGGCGCACGAACGGGATGGCCTCCGCCTCGCCGCTGCCCTGCCTGAGGAGCGCCCGCGAGAGCAGTCGCGGCGCTGCCGGCCGACCGTCTGGCCCCGTCACTCGCGCCGTCGTTCCCTCGTCCACGAGTACGCCGTCGGTCGAGGCCCCCGACGTACCGGTGATCGAGACGATGCGCAGTGATCGATGGATGGGGAAGAGGGCCTCACGGTTGTCGAACACGGTGATGCGATCGACGGCGGCGTGATCGAGCAGGTGCCGACGCAGCGCGGCCGCACCGTGATCGATGAGCACCCCGCCGGGGAGCAGACAGCCGATCCGTCCACCAGGGCGGATGAGTTGCAGCATGCGCTCGAGAAAGAGCTGGTAGCTGTTCACATGGCCACCCGCTCCCCGGTAGAGCCCGCTGTGCCTGACGAACCGCAGCAGCGGCCCCAGATCGTCGCGCTGCGCTGCGCGCTCGTCACCAGTCCCGAGATCGCCGCGCAGCATCTCCCAGGGCGGGTTGGCGATGACCGCGTCGAAGCCGCCACGCCCGGCGTCGAACACGTCCGGAAACTCCAGTGTCCAGTGCAGGCACTGCTGCGCCTGCGCCAGTGCCTGCCAGCGTTCGGCGCAGTGCCGCGCCGGGCTCGACGCGCCCGCGTGCCCCCTCCCGCGCAGCCGCAGGTCGTCGTCTGCGGCACGCCAGGTACCCGCGGTGACCGGTGCGGCATCCATCGCTGCGCCACACCAGGCGTCGGCTCTCGCGCGCCACGCCGCCAGCCCCGCTCGTGATCGCAGCTGCGCAAACGCCCGCGATTTCTCGTGCGCGTCCTCAGCCGAGTCTGTCGGCCTGGCCGTGATCGCCTCGAGTTGGTGCGCGACGGCAGCCGCCTCGTGATGCCACTGCTCGAGGTCGAAGAGGGTCAGCTGTCCCGGGTGTCGCCGATGGCGGAGCCGATCGACACGGGGCGCACGCTGAAGCACCGTGGCGGGTGACGTACCCACCAGGCTGTTTCCCACGCGCAGGTGGGCATCGAGCCACGTCAGCGGTCGGTCGGGCGCCATCGAGAGCAGCCACACGGAGAGCCGCGCGACGTGTACCGCTCGTGCGTTGACGTCCACGCCGTGCAGGCACTGCTCGGCGATGCGCCTCGGCAACGCCTCGCGTTCGGCGCGCGCGACATCCAGCGGCCCGCCGCGTCCCTCACGGACCCAGGCCGCCTCCACGGCCGCCACCAGATATCGCAGCGCGCTGGCCAGCAGGGCACCGCTCCCCATGGCGGGATCCAGGATGCGCAGCCCCAGAATCGCGTCGGACGACGCACCGCGCACGAGGGGGTCGAGGGTGCGTTCGACCAGCAGGTCGGCCATCAGGCGCGGCGTGTAGAACGCGCCGGTCCGCTTGCGCAGCAGCGCGGACCCCGGCGTGCGCACGGCAAGATCGTCCGCTCGCGTGGCGTCGCTCGCCGACGGCGCCATGAGCCGCTCGTACAGCGAGCCGAGGTGCTCGACACCGAGGTGCGTGAAGTCGATCGGTGTCCCGCCATGCCGACCAGCGCCATGCGTCAACTGCGCCAGCATCGCCGCGCAGACGTCATCCGCGAGACGCTCGCCGCGACGAGAGGCCAGCGTTCCGGCGAACAGCGGACCGTTGAGCGCACCGACCGGGACCGCGCCGATTCGACCGCCCGTCCGCCCGAGTCGCGCGATCGCCGCGAGACTCTCATGAACCCCGAGTGGCGGACCACTGGACGAGTCGGCCTGGCGCGCGATGGTGGAGAGGGCGTAGCTGCGGCGATAGGGTGAGTGCCACACCGGCAGCAGCTGCCTGGTCTCGGCAAAGAGCAGGAACAACCACTGGAAGACCATCGCCACGTGGTCGTCGTGGTTGCCGCGGGCGTGGCGCGACAACTGCGCCAACGTGGCCGTGACCCCGTCACGGAGCGACTGCGTCGTCCCCGCCGCCTCCGTGACGCTCGACTCGACGAGGTCATCGATCCACGCGCGCTGCCTGGCGCGCGCCGCCCTCCCGGCGCCCGAGGACTGGCCCAGCAGCCAGAGGGCCTGCCACACGCGGGCGTCGATCGACGCGTGCAAGAGGTCGAACCCGAGGTGGTCGCGCGCATACGGCCGCGTGGCGTCGTACCACCGCCACGCGAGACCATTGCACACGGCCACCCACGCGGCACCCTGCTCGGCACCAAGACGCGTGGCGGCTCGCTGCAGGCCGTCCTGACTGGTGCCCCACGGCAGGGCCACCAGCACCTGCGTCGATGGCCCGAGCATGGCGTTCGCCACGCGCACCGGCACGCCACCGAGTGCCGTCAGCGACTCGGACCCCGGTGACCAGCCCAGGGCATCGGCGCACGGACGCACGAGGTCCGTCCACACTGCCGAGGCGCCGCTGGCCGGACCGAGCGCTTCACTGGCCTGCCGCCAGACGCGCATGCAGCGCTGCATCGCGCGTGTCGCTGCCTCCTCGCGGGTGCCCGCCAGCAACGCCGCAGCCAGCTGTCGCTCCACCACGCGCGCCCAGATCCGGCCTCCGGTCACCCACGGCGCACTCACGACACCGACTCGTCGGTCGAGATCACGGCGATGGGATCGACGGCCACCCACACTTCTGCCTCATCCCGCGCCACTGGCACATGCGGAGCCCTGCGCCCCGCATCGTCGAACAGAGACGATGGCGATGAGCGGTGGGTGTCGGACAAGGAGAGAGCGACGAGGCGCTCCCAGATTGCGAGGCGACGCGCCAGCCGGCGCGCTCGCGCGATGTGGCCGCGCACCACTGCGTGGCGTCGTGCGGCGACCGCCACCTGCCCCCACGCGACCGTCCCGTCGTCGACCAGCAGCATCGGCAGCCGTGCCGCCGACAGCTCGGGTCCACCCGCCACACGCACGGTCACAGCCCGAAGACGACGCATGCCGGCTGGCACGTCGAGCCTGGCGGCGAGACGTCGCCAGCGGCGATGCCGCAGGACGCAGTGCAGGAGCGTGGTCGCCGACGCGGCCGCGTGTGTCGGCGTGGCGGCGGGCGCCTGCGCGCTCGTGTGACGCTGAAGGGTCGCGCGCGCCACGAGCGAACGCCGACAGCGCCGCGGCGCGACGCGTTCCATCCACGCGTCGCCATCATCGGTTCGGCGGCGCACCCGCTCGAGCGCGTCGATGTCGTCCCGCACGCGGCTGGCCATCACGATGGCGTGCACGCGGCGTGCCTGGCCGTAGCGATCGAGACGCCCGTTCCGCTGCTCCAGCACGCGGGCCGAGGCGGGCACCTCGGCGTGAACGACGAGCCGGCACCGGGCGTGCAGGTTGAGCCCTTCGGCGGCGGCGTCGGTGGCCAGCAGGATGGTGGCTCGCCCAGTCACGAAGGCGTCGATCGCTTCGGTCCGCAGCACATCGGGCTGCTGACCATGGACGACCACGAGTCCGGTGCTCGGCAGCAGTGGTCGGAGCGCACGCAGCGTGTCGAGGAACGCCGTGAAGATCACGACGGGCTGCCCGCAGCGACGGACCAGGCGGCTGACGGCGCGGAGCTTGCGCCCGTCTGGCGGCAGGCGCAGGGTCAGCGCAAGCAACCGGTCGAGCTCACGCCGCTCCGCCTGCGAGTCGGCCCATGCCGGCAGACGCATCAGCGCCTCGTCCTCGGCGTCCTGATCGAATGAAGGCGCGGCGTCGAACAGCCCGGGGAGCGTCGCATCGACCACGGGCGCCGACTCGCCGAGCACGAGCCGTCGACGTTCGAGTGACCGACGCAGGGCCCACGGACACGACGCGGCCCGCCGCCGCAGGACGAGCGCCGGCAGCAGTCCGTCTGCGCCCCGCTCCTGCCGAGCCCGCGCGACGAACGCGTCCAACCGGCCGCACAGTGCGTCGTGCGCACTGTCGAGTCGCACGCGCAACAGGCACGAGCGCCTGGGCGGTCGTGCGAGCACCGATGCCTCGCGTCTCAGCACGGGCATCGGGCGCTCCCCGGCGTGACCGCCGAGCCGACGGAGTGCCTCGGCTGAGGTTGGTCCGCCGGCCGCCGGAGTGGCCGTGAGCAGCACGATGCGCACGCTGCCGCGCGCGACCGCGGCCACCGCTGCCTCGCGTGCCGAACCTGGCGACACGAGATGCGCTTCATCGACCACCAGCAGCGTCCATCGCGTCCGCGCCAGCAGCGCGATCACGTCGGGCTGCCGCAGGAGATCCACCGAGACGAGCCAGCACGCGCCCGCACGGCTGGCAGCCACGAACGCCGGTGCCTGCGCCGCTTCACGCCGCAGCGCGGTGGCATCGAGCACCGAGGGCTCCATCAGGGTGCGCGACCGCAGCTCGCTGGTCCACTGCGCGATCAGGCCAGGCGGCGTGACCACGAGCGTGGCAGCGTCCGGTTCACGCGCGTGGATTTCGTGGATCAGCACGCCGGCCTGCACGGTCTTGCCCATGCCAACGGCATCGGCGACCAGCACGCGACGATGATGTCCCGACAGGATCATCATCGCCGGCACGCACTGCCAGGGCAGCAGCGAGATGGGGAGGTGCGCGACGCGGCCAGGCCACCACGACGGATGCGCGGAGCGTGCGTGCGCGCACGCCGCGCGCACCCATGCCCGACGCGAGACTCGCCGGACCCGTGCACTCACCGCCGTCACCTCGTCCGGCGGCGAGGCGATGAGGCGTGGGCGCTCTGCCTCTCCAGCAAGACGCCACGTCGTGACGTCGCAATCCCGCTGCATGTCGAGGACGCGCCACGCTCGCGCACGACACAGGACGTGCGTGGTCGGCGCGCGACCCTCGGCCTCGGCGGCCGACTGCGGTGGACTGTGCAACATCTGCGATCTCCCCGGAGATGCCGGTTGGCACCTTCTGCACCCTCGCGGCGCGAGATCGCCGATTCATCGAAGGAATCGGTCGATCTCGATCCGAGATGCCTACGGGAAGAGCAAGGGGAATGCCACTTCGGAATGCCGAATGCCGAATGCTGAATGCCGAATGCACGCGGCTGGTGGAGGAGTCGCTACGTCTTCAGCGTGACGAGGGTGGCGCCGAGGTGACTGCGAGGGTCGTCTCCGAACGAGACGACGAGCGGATGCGCGGCCAGCACCTGATGCACGCGTGCGCGCTGCACGCCGATGCCCCGACCGTGCACCAGTCGCACGTCCCGCAAACCGCCCTCGACGGCGGCCTCGAGATACGCATCGACCACGTCGGCGATGTCGCGTGGTGCGAACGGATGCAGGTCGAACTCGGGCCCGATGGGGACGACGTGGGGGCCATCCATGGGAATGCCGAATGCCGAATGCCGAATGCCGAATGCCGAGTCAGTCCTTCGTGTACGTCGCCGTGACCGTCGTGCGGATGCCGCCGCGCGGCGTGAAGTCACCGATCACCGTCATGCGGATCGGCGCGCACGATGCGACCAGGTCGTCGAGGATCTGGTTGGTGAGTGCCTCGTAGAACACACCCTTGTTGCGGAAGTCGAGCAGATAGTACTTGAGGGACTTCAGCTCGATGCAGGTGGCGTCAGGCACATACGTGATGCGGATCTCGCCGAAGTCCGGCAAGCCCGTCTTCGGGCACATCGACGTGAACTCGGGACAACGCGTGTCGATTTCGTAGGGGCGCCCGGGCCGCGGATTCGGGAAGGTCTCGATACCAGTACCAGCCATGTGCCGAGTGTACATCGGGCAGATTGACGTTTTTTGCCCAATTGACACGTGTTTCGCTTGTCGCTAGCATACCCGCCATTGCGTTTCTTGCCTGAAATCGTGACACGCGCGCCACGAGCTCGAGGCACGCTTCCAGAATTCGCGCGCGTGAAATTGGGGAGACAAGCGGATGGCCACGGCCCAGAAGATGACCAAGTCGGCACTCTTTGCGTTCTTCGCTGACAAGTTCGAGGTGAAGCGCACCGAGGTGCGTGACTGGTTCGACGAACTCGCGGCGCTTGCCGAGAAGGAGATCAAGCGCTCCGGCGAGTTCACGCTCCCCGGCATGGTGAAGCTCTCGGTGCGCAAGAGCAAGGCGCGCATGGGCCGCAACCCGGCCACGGGCGAGCCCATCAAGATCCCGGCCAAGACCCGCGTCAAGGCAACCGTCGTGAAGGCGATGAAGGACGCCGTCATGCCGCGCAAGTAGCCTCGACCCCGGCTGAAGACGGCCCCGCGAGACACACGTCGCGCGGGGCTTTTTCGTGCGCGGTCGCCGCGATCCGACGCCGGCGCGACGCTCGTCTCACGTCACCGTGATCTTCGTCAGCCGCGGGAACGCCAGTGTGAACTGACTGCCCTCACCCACGGTGCTCGTCACCGTGATCGTTCCGCCGAGCTGCTCGACGATCTTGCGCGAGATCGCCAGGCCCAGGCCCAGGCCGCGACGCTTGGTCGTGACGAAGTCCTCGAAGATCGCATGAATGCGGTCCGCCGGGATGCCGCATCCGGTGTCGCAGACGTGCACCTGCACGGTCTCGTGATCCCCCGTCACCTCGATCCAGACCCGCCCCCCGGGCGGCGTCGCCTGCAAGGCGTTCAGCACGAGGTTGCGCAGCACGCGTCCCAGCGCGAACAGATCGCCCTCGATGTAGAGCGGCACCGAGGGGAACGCGCCCGCCGACACGCCGACGCCGGCCACCGAGGCCTGCGCCTGCATGCGTTCCACGACGTCGAGCATGAGCTTGCCGGCATCCACGGGGAACTTCTCGAGCGGGATCGGCCGCGCGAGGTTGCGCAGGTCCTCGAACGTGCGCTGGATGGTCGAGAACTCCCGCTTGACCAGCTTGGCGAACGTCGCGCGATACTCCGCATCGTCGTGCATCTGCAGGACGAGCTTGCAGTTGTTGTTGATGTTCTGGATGGGGTGCGACAAGTCGTGGACGAGCCCGGCGGCGATCCGACCGAACATCGCCTGGCGCTCCTGGCGGATGGCCGATTGCTGGAGCTCGCCGAGCTTGTCAGCCATGGCATTGAACGCATCGCCAAGCAGGCGAAACTCGTCGTCGCGCGCGATCTGCACCCGACGCGCCAGCCGGCCTTCGCCAATCGCCTTGATGCCGTCGAGCAGGTCCGAGATCGGGCGCAGCAGCGATCGCCCGAAGGCGATGCCGATGGCGATGTTGGCCAGGAGCGCCAGCGTGACGAACAGGAGCAACTGCCGCTCGAGTCGTCGCGCCGGTGCGAATGCATCCGCGGTCGGCTGCTCGACGATGACGCGCCAGCCGATGGTGGGGATCGGGGCCGTGGCGACCGCGAGCACCTCGACGCCGTCGGCCCGCGTGTACTCGGCGTCGGTCTCCGTCGTCGTCGGCGCGGCCAGCGGGTGACCGTCGATCCGTCCGCCACGGGCAATCCGCGACTTTCCCTTGTGCCGGCCGTCGGCGATGATGCGGCCCATGTCGTCGACGAGGAAGGCGCGGCCACTCATGCCGACCTCCATCCGATCGACGAGACGCCACAAGGCTTCGAGCTGCAGCTCGGCGACGAGGTAGGGCGCCATGGGCTGGTCGAGACGCAGCGTCATGCTGGCGCGTGGCAACTGATCCTCGTCGAGGTCGACCTGCACCACCGCCTGATTCGAGGTCGGGCGCCGCACGAGCGGCGCCGGCGCAGCGGCCGTCAGCTCGCTCGTCGCCACGGGGCGACCGTCACCGTCGAACAGCGTCAGTGACGTGATCTCTCCCGTCAGGGTGACGTGATTCAGCAGCACCCTGGCCTGCTGCGCCCGGGTCAGACCGGTGCCGATGAGATCCGACACGGCCGAGCGCACCAGCTGCTCGCTCGACATCATGTAGAGACCGATGGCCTCGGCGGCCCTGGTCGCGATCGCCGCGTGACTGTCCCGCACCGACGCCCGCGTCGTCTCGCGCAGCGACCAGCCAGCGACGATGCCGAAGATCAGGAGCGGGACGAGCGCGGCGGTGGTGACGAGCAGGGCCATGCGGCGGGTGATCGGAATCACGGCGCGCGATCCCTGAGGCGCCACCGGCTCAGCGTCCCCAGCACGTCGCCCGTCGAGTCGGCGGGCACCTCGACGCGCCTGCCGACGGCGCGCGCGGTCTCCTCCCAGAAGAGCGACACGCCCGGGGGGTCCTCGATCAGCACGCGGTGCAGGTCGTGGATCGCGCGGCTCAGCATCTCGTCCGTCGTGGCGGCGCGGACGCGCTCGGCGGCGGCCGCGGCGGCCGTGTAGCCATGGTCGGTGAGGCGCGGGTGGTCGTGGGTGCCGAGGTCCACGTACGGGCGGCCCATGCCGAAACCGCCGGCGACGGGAGAGACATAAGCGTCGAACTGCCCGCGCTGCAGCCGCGCGACCAGATCGGGAAGGGCGACGGCCTCGAGATCCAGCGTAATGCCGATGTCGGCATAGGCGTGCTGCAACCGAGATCGGAAGAGCAC
>NZ_JALHPM010000066.1:0-32538 GCF_022842525.1 Luteitalea sp. | reverse complement strand
GTGGTGGGGTGACACGCTGGTGTGGTCAGACACGCTGGTGTGGGGGGACACGCTGGTGTGGGGAGACACGCTGGTGTGGGGGGACACGCTGGTGTGGGGAGACACGCTGGTGTGGGGGGACACGCTGGTGTGGGGAGACACGCTGGTGTGGGGAGACACGCTGGTGTGGGCGACTGACGGACATTCTCGAACAGGGGATGCCAAGGCCGGGAGGGTCGCTGTTTGGTACCCCGAAGGAGCGTGAAGGGTCGTGTCCGGCAAGTGGTACCCAGCAAAGATGTCGACCCAACGCAAGACCGTTGACGCAGGCGTGCGTAAGTCGCGCAACGCTGGAGACGTCCGCTTCGTTGGGGCCGCGCCGTAATCAGCAAGCCGCGCTGCTTCAGTAGGCGAATGCGAGTACCGCACTTCGTGTAGCTATCATCAAGGCGCCACAGATCCGGGCAGGTTCGACGGACAAGGACGTTCGCACGAACCTTCATCGCGTCTATCGCGCGTAGCGGAGTATTCCCGTCTCAGCCCTCCACTCCCCCTGGGATGCACACTCGGGTGCGCATCTCAGGGGCGCCTCTTGGGTTACAGGCCCGCTCTCTAGCCTGTCGCCTGGCAGTCAAACTGATTGAGTTTAGGCAGGTGGCGCCCTCCGGAAAACCCAAAGCGATTCAATAGCGACTGGGGAGCCACTGGCGCGCAACAGGCCCAAGCCGCCCACTGAACGAACGGGAACATAGTTAACAGAAGTCCGACGACATGCTTTACACCGATGTGGCGTCGTCAGACACCGGTAATCAGCAGCGTGCGCTCGTCGATTTTCCCCAGCAGCGTCCGGTATTACACGATATTCCAGATCCCGTCGCCCACCTCCTTGAGGCCGATGTCCTCGCCCTTGAGGACCTGGCTCAGGAAGGGCTGGCCCGGGCGGAGGCGGAAGGTGCCAGCGGTGCTGACGCGTCGCACCTCCACGTGTGCCGGATACTCCGGCGGCGTGATGCGCGCAGGATAGTCACGCGTGCACGGCGTCCAGAGCGACGAGGGCGTACGATCGCCGATGCCTTCATGCGGGCGCTCAGTGTTGTAGCGCTGCCGAAACGCATCGAACCGGCGTTGCTGGGCGCGAGCGCTGGCCGCTGCGGGCCGGGCGGTCTCGCGCTTCAGTTCCCGGTGCATCCGTTCATGCTGGCCATTCTCCTGCGGGCTCGCGGGGAGGATGCGCTGATGCACGATGCCCAGTTGCATCCACCAGACGTTGAGTGCCGAGAGGCCATGGATGCCGGTCGAGGCGAAGGGGGCGCCGTTGTCCGTGCGGATGGCGTCGGGCAGCCCGACCTCGCGGAAGAGCGCTCGGAACACCGGCTTCGCGAGCGCGGTGCGCACGGACGGCAGCCCACGACAGGCCAGCAAGCGACGACTGAAGTGATCGGTGATCGTCAGGGGATAGCAGTACTGTCCGTCTCCGGTCTTGCAGTGGCCTTTGAAGTCGGCCGGCCAGACCTGGTTCGGCGCGTCAGTGAACAGCGCGGCGGCGCCCGGGTGCGACCAGCGGCGCCGCCGACGGTGCTTCCGCAGCAGCCCGTGGCGCTCGCGCAGCACCTGCAGCAGCTCCTTCGCGCCCCAGCCGTACTGGCGTCGCGCCGCAAGCAACAGGAGCTCGACCTCGACATCGGTGCGACGCGGCGAGTGCTGCGGCGCCCGACTGCGGTCCTCGAGGGCCGCCGCACCGCCGGTGCGATATCGCGCCAGCCCCTTGTAGCCAGTCGGTCGCGTCACGCCATACCGCTCGCACAACTCGACCATCGACCACTGGCCGCTCAGGAAGTCACACGCGAAGCGCGCGCGCTCGTCCACGACATTCGTCTCCATCCAGGGCATCCTCCTGGTGTAAACGATGTCGCTGGACTACTGTCAACGATGTCCCCGGTCCGTACCCACATCCGGCCTAACCGTGGGCCCACTGCAGGAAGGTCATCGACCATGAGCAAATTCGCTCACGGATGCGATCGGGGCAGCGGGGCGCTTGTGCGCTGGCGGCACAGAAGGCAGCGTGCTGTAAACTCAGCACTAAGGTCACAAGAATATGCCTCTGGCCCTACCTGCACTCTTGCGGCGAGCGCTCCGTTCCTCCGACACGGTTGCGTGCGACTCGATGCTCCGATCGGCCTCCCTGCCAGCTGACGTTCAACATGTCCTTCTGGCAGACACAAAGAGGCTAGCGGGGCAGTTCCCAGAGGCAAACCGCCATCTCTCTCAGATAGGGCCAAGAGCGCTCGACGGGGCTCTCAGAGTCTTTTCGGAACGAGTGCGAGGCGAGCTGCTGGGCGTTGCAGGACTGATTACCGAGGCCATCGACGTCTTGGGCAGAGTGCTGGTTGATGGTGAGGCATGCTCTGAGCACGAACAGGTTGCCTTGGCCTCGCTGTCTCGCTTTACTCTTCTCACGAGCCACCGCGGTCTTGCCGAGAGTCAATTAGGTCTTGAGCAAGCCAAGAAGGCCGTCCTCCGTTGCGGCGACTCTCAGTTGTTGGCGGCTCTGCACGCAAGGGTAGGGCAGGCCTACGCACAGCGAAGTCTACCCAGTGTCGCTATCGCCGAGTTGCTGTCTGCGCTCGATCTACTTCGACCTGAACCGAACGCACATATTGAAGCCTTCGCGATGCTGGCTCTGTCCGGCGCCGAGTATCTGCTCTCGAGAAACAAACAAGCAGCGAGGTGGGCTCGCTCCTCCCAGCGAATCGCTGAAAGAAACGGTCTTGATGCGCTTGAGTTTGCCGCCACAGCGAATCTCGCATTCCTGACGTGTCGCCGGGGACGCACCAAGAGGGCCAGGTTGCTGGCTGAGAAATGTCTCACAAAACTGCCGACCCCTACTTTGGCTCGCGGGGCGCTCTTGGACACGCTCGCCACCGTCGCCATGCACGACGGAGACCTGACAACAGCCAGTGAAGCCATCGCCGAGATCGATTCCATCATTGGTACTCTCCAAGGCACAAACCTGTTGCTGGTGGATTCGGCGCCGGTTAGGGCTCGCTTTGCGAAAGTCGGCAACAGACTCACTGACGGCCAGGAGATCCTCTCGAGCGGAATGAGAGCGGCAGAAGAGCGTGGCGACACTCCGGGTTGGGCCAAATTGGCGCTTCTGAGGGCAGAGCTAGGTTGGTTTCTCCATCATCCGCACGCTGCAGACATGGACCTTCTGGCAGTGATCGAGCGCGTCCATGTTCCAAATGCTGAGCTCTTGGCGCTGCTTGCGAGAGTACGTGCAGCCAGAGCGAAGCACTACGGCGACACGCGTCGCTTCTCAACCGAGATGGCACGTTCGGAGAGAATCTTCGTTGGCTCAGGTGACCTGCTTCATGCCAGGCAGACGAGCGCAATGAGAGCGAGTGGTTTGCCGGCACCTTCGCGCAGTGCAGTCCCGAAGTCGCGGACCCCGCGACGTTCTCAGTATGAACTGCCCGAGAGCCTCTCGGTGGTCTGCGGGCTCCTTTCGCAACCTCACTTGGCGGGTGCGGAAGCCGTACGCCTCTTCAAGCGATTGAAGGTTGTCTCCAGCGCTGTCGTGAGGACGGGCCAAGAGGCTGCGACAGCAGGTGAGAAGAGTCTAGCTCTCGGTGTACTTGGGAGCGACGCTATCGTGCTCTATGTGACACCGCTGCCGGACACCTCTTCGAGAGAGGTCGTGGCCCACATGCTGGGTATTCTCAGGCATCTCGTCGCTGCTTCTCGCGCTCAGACCGAGTCCAAGAAGACCACGCTTTCTTGGGATCTAGACGCGGCACCAGACGGTCGCCACGGCCTCTACATTTCGGCTCAGATGAAGCAACTGTTCAGTGCGATCAAGAGAGTTGCTTCAGGCAACGCGTCAGTGTTAGTCACTGGAGAGACGGGAACGGGCAAAGAGGTTGTCGCAAGAGATATACACTTTATGTCTCCGCGCTCACATTCAAGATTCGTTGCATTTAACGTGAGTGCAGTACCTCGCGACATGCTGGAGGGGCAGCTGTTCGGCCATCGAAAAGGCGCGTTTACAGGTGCTGTTGAAGACGTTAAGGGTCTGATTCGCGAAGCTGAAGGCGGAACGCTGTTTATTGATGAGATTGGGGAGCTCGGACTTGATCTTCAGCCAAAGTTGCTGCGGTTCTTGGAGAGTGGCGAGATTCAGCCAATCGGTCAGCCTCCCTTCAAGGTTGACGTAAGGGTGATCGTCGCGACAAACGCGAGCCTAGACGACCTTGTTCGCCAGGGAAGATTCAGGGAGGACCTGTTCTATCGTCTGAACGTAGTGGCGCTGACGATTCCGCCCTTGCGGGAGCGACCAGAAGAAATCCCGACCTTGTTAAACCACTTCTTGACGATTCACTCCGAGCAAGCTGGCAAGTTGATTCCTCATGTGACGACGCAGGCTATGGAGCGTTTGTGTACCTACACGTGGCCTGGCAACGTAAGGCAATTGTCTAACGAATTGCGGCGCATTGTTGCTCTCGGCGAGAATGATGACGAGATAGAGGTTCGTCACCTGTCGAGAAACATTAGTCAGACTCCAGTCCAGTCTGCACCGTGTCGAGTAGAACAAGCAGGTATTCAGATCCGCCTCGATCGAACGCTTCAGGAGATGTACGACGACATCGAGCGGGCCGCCATCGCGCGCGCAATGGAGCAGACCCTCAACAACCAGACGGAGGCAGCAAAGCTCCTCGGCATCACAAGGAAAGGGTTGTACCTGAAGCGCCAGCGGCTTGGCCTGATCGACGCGCTGCCCCAGTAGCCGCCTTCACACCTGCACCACCGGGTATCGCTCCTCTCCCTCTGCGGTCATCGTTGCGCCTTGCGCCAGGTTCATCAGCGTGCGGTGCACGTCGACCAGCGCCAGCGTGTCGCGCTCGCAGTAGGCCCGCAGGTCCGCCAGCGTGGTCTCCACGTCGTCAGGCGTCACCTCCGGCAGGTAGAGCAGCCGCGCATACGCCCGCGCCGCCGTCAGCCCGTCGCGAATCGCCAGCTCCCGGTACGTCAGCCCCGGCGCCAGCACCGGCCCCACCGCCTTGAGCGAGAAGTTGCCCCGGAACTGCAGGTCGTAGACGTGATCGCGAATCACCGCCAGCAGGTCGACGATCCGGCCGCGAATCCGCTCCAGCGCCGGCGCCAGATCCGGGAACAACGCCGCCAGCTCGCCAATCCGCTCCGCCTCGTAGTCGCCGTAGACGACGATGGGCTCGTGGTAGGCGCCGACCGCCTCCACCAGGCTCTCGGCCATGCGGCGCCGCGGATCGGGCCCCGGCGGCACGATCTCGTCGAGGTGCGTCAGCCGCCCCTCCTCGTCCACATGGTGCAGCGACCACAGGAACGGCACGTGCTGCGCCGGCGCCGTCCCCTCGAACACCGGCAGCAACGACCACACACACTCGAAGTCCAGGTACCACACCGGCGGCCGGCACGCCTCGAGCACCTGCGGCAACGCCGGGTCCACCACGATCCGCCCCGTCCGGCTCGCCAGCCGCGCCCGCCGCCGCGGCGCCCCCATCGGCTCGTCCGCCGGCACATCCCCCATCCGCTCGTAGCCGCGCGCCAGCCACACGTCCGCCGACGTCCCCGCCTCGGTCGGATAGCGCCCCGTCCAGTCCGCCGGCAACGTCTCCACACAGCGGTCCGTGAACGTACACGCCCGGCAATGCGTGCCGCGCGGCACGTCCGGCGGCACCGCCTCGGCCGCGATGTCGGTCAGCACCGCCATCGCCGACACCACCCGCGCCTTCGCCCGCGCCGCCCGGATCGTCAGCGACCGCCGCACCAGGAACGCCTCGGGCTCGATCGGCCCCTTGCCCTTGCGATAGTCCGCATCGACGTGCACCAGATGCACGCCCGCCACGGGGATCGACGCCGCCTGCAGCACGTGCAGCGTCAGCGCCGCCTGCTCCACCAGGAACCGGTCCAGCCCATAGCGCGTGGAGAGCAGCACCGCACACCACGACCCCTGCGCCGTGCGCTCGAGGACGTCGACCACGAGCGAGGTGCCGCCGGCGGTGATGGTGGCGCGGAAGATGGCGGTGGCGCCGGAGGCAATCAGCCGCCGTGTGCGCTCGTCGAGGTCGGCCTCGGTGGGCCCCGTCGTCCAGGTGTCCTGCCCGCCCGGCCATTGCTGCTGCGCCAGGCCGCGCAGGCGATCGCGGGCCTCGTCGCCGTCGAACGACGGCCGCTCGCCCCCGGCGCGCTGCCGGTGGTGGTGCCACGCCGCGAGCGCACAGCGCCGCCCTTCGTGATACTCCCACCAGTCGAGGACCGCTTCGCTCACGACCGCCCCCCTGCCTGCTGCTGCGTGACTGTGCGCCTTCGCCGACAGGCGCGTCAATCCAGCAATCGGCAGGATCCCTGCCGCACGGCAGCCACCCCGCGCGCCCCTCGACTGTGGCATTCTTGACACGGCGGCCCGCCCTCTGCGACTGTGCCCCTCGCAGGCGTCTGCCGCTGGCCTCCCCCAAACGCGCGCCACGCTGGCCCGTCCACGAACACCCGCGGCTCGGAGGCGTGTGACTGTCACCACGGAGGCGCGCCATCGCACGCTGTTCGACAAGGCGCCGATCGGCATCCTCTACGCCGATGCGGACGGCACCGCCGTGGACGCCAACCCGCGCCTCTGCCGCCTGCTCGGCTACACCCGTGAGCAGCTGATCGGTCTGCCCACCACCACCCTCGTCGCCGCCGACGCCGCCGCCACCCGGGGCCTCGAGGGCCACCACCGGGACTGGCACTTCCGCCGCCACGACGGCACCACCTTCACCGCCGACGTCGTCACCACCACCTGCGAGGACGGCTCCCGGCTGGTGATGGTGCGCGAGGCCAGCGAAGCGCGACTGGCCGCCGAACGCGCCGCCCGGGACGAACACCAGCTCGCCGACGCGATGATCGAGAGCATGCCCGGCGTCGTGTACTTCTACGATGCCTCCCGACGCTTCCGCCGCTGGAACCGCAACCTCGAGGCGGTGACCGGCTACACGCCAGAAGAGATCGTCACCATGGATCCGCTCGACCTCCTCGCGCCCGAAGACCGCGCGCGTGTCGGGGAGCGGATCATCGGGGTGTTCGAGACCGGAGAGGCCAGCACCGAGGCCACGCTGCTGGCGCGCGACGGCCGCCGCACGCCGTATCACTTCACGGGACGCCGGGTGCACTTCGAGGGGCAGGCGTGCCTCATCGGCGTCGGCATCGACATCTCGGCCCAGCAGGCCGCCGAGGCCGCCCGCGGCCACCAGGCGCGGGCCGAGGCCGCCGACCGCGTCAAGTCGGCCTTCCTGGCCACGATGTCGCACGAGCTGCGCACGCCGCTGAACTCGATCATCGGCTTCGCGGGCGTGCTGTTGCAGGAACTGGCCGGGCCCCTCAACACCGAGCAGCACACCCAGCTCGGCATGGTCCGCACCAGCGCCCGCCACCTGCTCGCGCTGGTCAACGACGTGCTCGACATCTCGAAGATCGAAGCCGGTCAGCTCGAGATCGGCCACGCGCCGTTCCCGGTGGCACGGTCGATCGCGAAGGTGGTGGACCTGGTGTCGCCGACGGCGCAGAAGAACGGCGTGACGCTGCGGGCCACCGTGGCGCCCGAGGTCGGCACGCTCGTGGCCGACGAGCGCCGCGTCGAGCAGATCCTGCTCAACCTGATCGGCAACGCCGTCAAGTTCACCGACCGCGGCGAGGTGGTGGTGGCCGCCGACGTGGTCGCCGATCCGCCGTGTTTGCGCCTGCGCGTCAGCGACACCGGCATCGGCATCCGGGCCGAGGACCTGCCGTCCCTGTTCCAGCCGTTCCGCCAGATCGACGCCGGCCTGACGCGGCGGTACGACGGCACCGGGCTCGGTCTGGCGATCTGCGCCCGACTGGTCCGCCTGATGGGCGGGCACATCGAGGCGCTCAGCCAGTGGGGTGCGGGCAGCACGTTCACCGTGACGCTGCCCCTGGAGGCGGCCCGCCGATGACTCGCGCCACGGTCCTCCTGATCGAGGACAACCCCGAGAACCGCTACCTCGTCACCTTCCTGCTCGAGCAGCGGGGCCACCAGGTCGTGCCGGCCGCCTCCGGCCCGCAGGGCCTCGACCTCGCGGCCCGCGTCGCGCCGGATCTCATCCTGCTCGACATCCAGCTGCCCGGCATGGACGGGCACGCCGTGACGCGCGCGCTCAAGGCCGACCCGCAGCTGCGAGCCATCCCGGTGGTGGCCGTGACCTCGCACGCCATGGTCGGCGACCGCGAGAAGTGCCTCGAAGCCGGCGCCGAGGGCTACCTCGAGAAGCCGATCGACCCCGAGACGTTCATCGCCGCCATCGAGCAGTTCCTCACCCCACCCGACGAGGGATCGCGCCAATGACCCAGGTGCTGATCGTCGACGACCAGGACGCCAACCTCTACCTGCTGCGCACCCTGCTCGAGGGGCACGGCTTCGCGGTGGTCGAGGCCCGCCACGGTGCCGAGGCGCTGATCAAGGCCCGCCAGCACCCGCCGTCGCTGATCGTCTCCGACCTGCTGCTGCCGGTGCTCGACGGCTACGCGCTGCTGCGCCAGTGCAAGACCGACGACCGCCTCAAGGACGTCCCCTTCATCGTCTACACCGCCACCTACACCGAGCCGAAGGACGAGCGCCTGGCCCTCGCGCTCGGCGCCGACGCCTTCGTGATCAAGCCCTCCGAGCCGGACGTGCTCCTGGCGCTGATCCGCGACGTACTCGATCGGCACGCGCGCGGCGAGCTGAGCCCGGCGGCCCCACCCTCGGTGGAGGAGGTGCTGCTGATCAACGGCCACAACGAGGTGCTGATCCGCAAGCTGGAGAAGAAGGCGTTCCAGCTGGAGGAGGTGAATCGCACCCTGCTGGCGGAAGTGGCCGAGCGCCGGCAGACCGAGCACGCGCTGCTCGACAGCGAGGAGCGCTACCGCAGCCTGTTCCACGCCATCGCCGACCCGCTGTTCGTCTACGACCGCGAGACCCTGCGCTACCTGGCCGTCAACGACGCCGCCGTGCAGAAGTACGGCTACAGCCGCGACGAGTTCCTCGGCATGACGATCGAAGACATCCGCCCGCCCGAAGACCTCGCGGCGCTACGCGACATGCTCGCGGCGTCCGGCGTCAAGATGGAGCATCGCGGCGTGTGGCGGCACCGCACGAAGGACGGGGCCATCCTCGAGGTGGAAGTGTCCGCCCACGGCCTGCACTACGGCGGTCGTCCGGCCTGCGTCATCCAGGCCCGCGACGTCACCGAACAGCGGCGGACCGCCGCCGAGGTCGCGCAGGGCCACGCCCTGCTGAGAATCGCCGGCCGGGTGGCCCGCATCGGTGGCTGGTCGCTCGACCTGCAGGCCCGGCGAGTCTCGTGGTCCGAGGAGGTGTGCGCGATCCACGACGAACCGGTCGGGCACGAGCCGACGCTGGACCAGGGCCTCACGTACTACCCGCCCGAATCCCGGCAGATGATCCGCGACATCGTGGGCGCCTGTGCCATCGACGGCACGCCCTTCGACTTCGAGTGCGAATTGCTCACCGCGCGAGGCCGCCGCATCTGGGTGCGGTCCACCGGCGAGGCCGTGCACGACGCGCACGGCCGCATCGTCGGCGTGCAGGGCGCGTTCCAGGACATCACCGATCGCAAGCGCGCCGAGCAGGCCCTCCGCCTCAGCGAAGAACGGTTCCGCCTGCTGTCGAAGGCCACCAGCGACGTGGTCTGGGAGTGGGATCTGGGGAACCACGCCATGGCCTGGAACGAAGGCGTGACCACCCTGTTCGGCTACGAGCCCGCCGAGATCGAGCCGACGAGCGAGTTCATCCGACAACTGATGCACCCCGACGACCGCGATGCGGTGGCCGCGGTCGTCGATCAGGCCCTGGCCAGCGGCGCGGAGAGCTGGTCGGTCGAATATCGCATCCGTCGCCGCGACGGCGGCTACACACCGGTGCTCGACTCCGGCTACGTCATCCGCGACGACGAGGGGCGCCCCCTCCGCATGCTCGGCGGCATGAAGGACCTGAGCGAGCGCCGCCGCTTCGAGGAGTCGCTGCTGCTGCGCAACCGCGCCATCCAGGCCGCGTCGCAGGGCATCATCGTCACCGACCCGCACCAGCCCGACAACCCGATCGTCTTCGCCAACCTCGGCTTCGAACGTCTCACCGGCTACGACGCAGACGACGTGATCGGCAGGAACTGTCGCTTCCTGCAGGGCCCCGACACCGACGCCGACACCATCGGCGAACTGCGCGCGGCCGTGGCCGCGGCTCGCAGCTGCTCGGTGGAGATCCTGAACTATCGCCAGGACGGCACGCCGTTCTGGAACGAGCTGTCGATCAGCCCGGTGCTCGACACGGCCGGACAGCTGACCCACTTCGTCGGCGTGCAGACCGACGTCACGGAACGGCGACGTCTCGAGGACCAGTATCGACAGGCGCAGAAGATGGAAGCGGTCGGACGCCTGGCCGGCGGCGTGGCGCACGACTTCAACAACCTGCTGACGGTGATCTCCGGCTACAGCGAGATGCTGCTGGCGCGGCCCGACATGGATGCGTCGACCCGCGACTCGATCGTGGCGATCAGGACGGCCGGCGAGCAGGCCGCCTCGCTGACGCGGCAGCTGCTCGGCTTCAGCCGCAAGTCCCTCGTGCAGCCGACGGTGCTCGATCTGAACGTCGTCGTCACGCAGACGACGTCGCTGCTGCGGCGCCTGATCGGTGAGGACATCGAGCTGACCACGGTGCTCGACCCGCATCTCGCCACCGTGAAGATGGACCCCGGGCAGCTGGATCAGGTGCTGATGAACCTGGCCGTCAACGCCCGCGATGCCATGCCCTCCGGCGGCACGCTGACCGTCGCGACCAGCAACGTGCCGGCCGGCACGCCGCACGGCGAGGCCCCGGTCGACTGCGCGGCCGGGCCACACGTGCTGCTCAGCGTGACCGACACCGGCTGCGGCATGACGCCCGACGTGCTGGCCCGCATCTTCGAGCCGTTCTACACGACCAAGGCCGTCGGCCGCGGCACGGGACTCGGCCTCGCGACAGTGTTCGGCATCGTCGAGCAGAGCGGCGGGTGCATCCACGTGATCAGCGCGCCTGATCAGGGCGCGACCTTCAGGTTGTACCTGCCGGCCGTGGCCGAGCCGAGCGCCGTCGAGACGGGCGCGGACGTGCCGCTTGGCGTCGAGGGGACGGAGACGATCCTGCTGGTCGAGGACGAGGATGCCCTGCGCACGCTGACGTCGCTGACCCTGCGCACGCACGGCTACCAGGTGCTGACGGCCACCGACGGCGGCGATGCGCTGCGCGTCATGGCGTCGCATGACGGTCCCCTGCATCTGGTGCTCACCGACGTCGTCATGCCGAAGGTCAGCGGCCCGGCGTTGGCCCAGCAGTTGAAGGCTGCGGCACCCGGGCTGAAGGTGCTGTTCATGAGCGGCTACACAGACGATGCGGTGCTGCGGCATGGACTGATCGAGGCCGAGATGGCCTTCATCCAGAAGCCCTTCACGCCGCTGTCCCTGGCCACGAAGGTGCGCCAGGTGCTCGACGGCTAGGCGTTGGCCGCGAGCGTGCGCAGCGCACGGTGCAGCTGCACCATCGCCATCGTGTCGCGCGCGCAGTAGGCGCGCAGGTCCGCGGTGATCGCCGCGGCCTCGACGGCCGGCACGTCGCCGCGCAGCACCCGCTCGTAGGCCTGCGCCGCCGCGAGTCCATCGCGAATCGGCAGGTCGTCGTAGCGCAGCGCGGGCGCGAGGGCCGGTGCCACGGCCTTGATCGAGAACGACCCGCGAAAGCGCAGGTCGTACACGTGCTCGCGCACCACCTCGAGCAGATCCACCAAACGCGCCTGGATGGCCTCGAGCGGCGCGGCGAGGTCCGGCAGCGCGGCCGCGAGGTCGCGCAGGCGATCCCGTTCGTAGCCGCTGTAGACCACGATGGGCGTCGCGGATCCGCCGAGGGCGTCGATCAACCCCTCGGCCATCCGACGCAAGGGCGCCGCACTCACCTCGGCCGGCGCGAGGTCGTCGCGGTGCGTCAGGCCGCCCGCGCCATCGTCTTCATGCAGCGACCAGAGGAAGGGGACGACGGCGTAGGGGCGCGTGCCGGCGTAGACGGGCACGGCGGTGGCGACGCATTCGAAGTCGAGATAGGCCGCCGGTGGTCCGGCCGGCGCGAGGGCGGCGGTGAGGCTGGGCGAGACGTACGCGCCGCCGGCCTGACTCGCGAGCCGCGCGTGCTGCACGCCGCGGGGCAGCCTGCGGTCGTCGGGCAGATCGGCCATGCGCACGAGTCCCTGCGCGATCCACTCGCGGAGGGGTGGGCGGTCCTTGCGAGGCAGCCAGCCGGTCCAGTCGGCGGGCAGCGTCGCCGTGCAGGCCTCGAGATACGGGCAGCCGTCGCGATCGTCGCGGCAGTGCGCGCCGGGCGCCTGTGTCGGCGGGGCGCTGGCGGCCATCGTCGTCTGCACGCGCGACGAGGCGTCTGCCAGGCGGTCGAGGCGCCGACGCGCGGGGAACGAGAGGCTGCGGCGGACGAGGAGCGCGTGGGGGTCGACAGGGTCCAGGTCGGGCCGCACGTACGACTCGTCGAGCAGCAGGGCGTGGATGGCCGCGACATCGAGGCCGGCGCCGCGCAGGGTGTGCAGCGTGAAGGCGGCGCGGTCGGCCAGTGCCCACGACACGCGCGTGCCGTTGCGGATCAGCACGGCGATCCAGCGGCCGCGTGGTGTACGTTCGAGGACGTCGAGGCGCACGCGCTGGCCGTGGCCGACGACCACGGCCTCCCGGATGCGGGGGCAGCCTTGCGCGATGAGGGCCGTGGTGCGGGCGGCGACGTCGGCCAGCGATCCACCGCCCTCGCTCGCGTCGACGGCATCGGGCCACAGCGGACGCGCCAGCGCGCGCACCTCCGCCAGCGGATCGGGGCCCGCGTACGCACGCGACGACGCGTCGGACGCGTCGTCACGCGAATGGTGCGCGGCGTTCCAGGCTCGCAGCAGGCAGTGCTGCCCGTCGCGATACGCCCGGAACTCGAGGGGGTGGCTCACGCTGGCGGCGCGAGCGGCGCGCCCGCCGAGGGCGACGCGGCCTTCCAGTCCTTGCCGACGAGCGCCGCGACGGTGGCCGCGACCTGGCTCTGCGATGCCGGCGGGTGCCCGGCCTTCCACACGCCGCGCGCTGGCCAGGTCGGCGCGGCGACGGCGGCCCACACGTACTGCGCGCCCTCGGTGTCCTTGCCGTGGCTGCCCCAGTCCGCGGTGGTGTTGCCGCGGCCGTGGTCGGTCACGAGCATCACGGCGGTGCGGCCGCGGAAGGCCGGCGTCGCCTCGATCAGCGCCATCAGCCCCTTCAGCCAACCGTCGAAGCGGTGCAGGTACTCGATGACGCGGACGTAGTGATTGTTGTGCGACCAGTCATCCGTCTCGTCGAGGCCGATCCACAGCGCCCGCGGCTGGTGACGCACGAGGTGGTCCATGGCGAACTGCCACGTGAAGTGGTCGTAGCGCGCCGTGTCCCACGTCGGCACCGTCTCGAACTGCGCGGCGCTGAGGGCCTTCATCCCGGCATCGGGCACGTCGTAGGCCTGGTATCCCGCGTTCGTGTACACCTCGTTGTCCTTCGACGAGGCGATGGACTCGAAGACGTCCCACGACCCGAAGCACGCCACCTGCTCGCGCGGCACGGCGAACGCGCGCCGCAGGAACTGCAGCACGGTCTCGTAGGGATACCGCTTGTTGTCGTTGCTGTCGATGACCGCGTCGTGCGGCACGCCGGTCATCAGCTCGGCATAGCCGGGATAGCTGAAGCGATGCGTGTTGCCGAGCGTCATCACGCTGCCGGCGCGATGGTCGCCGACGATCGAGCCGTGCTGCGTCAGGAACGTGCCCCACAGGTACGGCATCAGCGCGGCGCGACGTGCCTCGCGGGTCTCGCGCCAGAAGGTCGTGTACAGCGGGTGATCCTCGGCCTTCTTCTTTGGCCCGAGCACGTGCTGGAGGATCGTCGTGTCGATGCCGCCGAACATCTCCTGCGTGCGCACGCCGTCGAGCGAGATGACGATCACGCGATCGGCCGCGGCGCCTGCGGGCGCCTGCGCGCGGGCCATGCGGGACGCCATCGAGACGGCCACCGGCGTGGCCACGAGGGACTGGAGGAGTTGTCGTCTGTTCATATCAATTCGTGTGTGCTTACGATGACGGCCCGTTCGGAGAACGGGCCCTACCCCGTCGCCGTCACCTCAATGCGCCACAGCGTCGGCGGGGACGACGTCGCGGCCGCGCGACGTATCGTGCAGCGACACCGAGGCGATCATCGGCACGCCGCGCGCGTCGTGGATCGTCACGCGCACGCGTGACGTCGTCGTGACGGCGGTGGCGACGATGCGGGTGTGGCCGATGGTGGTGCCGGTGGCGATGCGCTGCCAGCGGCCGTCGACCTCGGCCTCGATCTCGAACAGCGACACCCGCTGGCCGAGCGCGACGTACTCCTGCAGGCGCACGCGGTCGAACGTGACGGGCGCGCCGAGGGCGACCGTCAGGCTGCCGGTGCGGGCCTCGCCCGCCGGCGCCCACCACGAGTCGAGGTCAGCGTCCAGTACGCGCGCCGCGCGGAACCCGTCGGTCTCGCCGCCGAGCGTGCTGCTGGCTGTCGCCGTGGCGCCCGCCGGCACGAGCGACGTGCTGTAGACCCGGTCGACGAGCGTGCGCATGCCGGTCAGCGCCTTGACGTCGTTCTCGTGGATGAGGCCGCGGTCGTCCGGCGGCACGTTGAGCAGCAGCGTGCAGTTGCGGCCGACCGACGCTTCGTACAGATCGAGCAGGCGCCGTGGCGACTTCACCCGCGCGTTTTCGCTCGCGCGCCAGAACCAGCCCGGACGGATCGAGACGTCGCACTCGCCGGGCACGTAGAAGCGCCCGAGTGCCGAGCCTTCCGGCAGGTCCATGCTGAGCGGCGTGCCCGGCAGGTAGCGGTCGCGGTCGAAGTTGGCCCAGTTGGTGATCGGCGCCTCACCGCGCTCGTTGCCGATCCAGCGGATGCCCGGCCCGGCGTCGCTGAAGATCACCGCGTTGGGCTGCAGGCGGCGGACCACCTCGTGGAAGCGCGGCCAGTCGTACACCTGGCGCTTGCCGTTGGGCCCCTCGCCGTTGGCGCCGTCGAACCACACCTCGAAGATCTCGCCGTAGTTGGACAGCACGTCCTCGAGCATCCGGACGAAGACGTCGTTGTACCCGGGCGTGCCGTACTGCGGGTGGTTGCGGTCCCACGGCGACAGGTAGACGCCGAACTCGAGGCCCTCGGCCTTCGCGGCGTCCGACAGCTCCCGCAGCAGGTCGCCCTTGCCGCCGCGCCAGGGGCTGGCGGCCACGGTGTGCGTCGACTCCTTCGTCGGCCACAGGCAGAAGCCGTCGTGGTGCTTGGCGGTGACGATCACGCCCTTCATGCCGGCCGCCTTGAAGGTGCGGGCCCACTGCCGCGCGTCGAGCGCCTTCGGGTCGAAGATGGCCGGCTTCTCGAGGCCGGACCCCCACTCGGCACCCGTGAAGGCGTTCGGACCGAAGTGCACGAACGCCGTGAACTCCATCCGCTGCCACTGCAGCTGCGCGGGCGACGGCACGGGAGCGACAGGGGCCGGCATCTGGGCGGCGGCCGGGGCCGCCGTGAGCAACGCCGCGGCGGCAGCCGCGGCCAGGAGGGTCGAACGCATGCGGCAGTCTAACCTTGTCAACCCGCCGCGGCGATCGGCGCTGCGCTCTATCTTCGCCCTTTCCCCTTCGCCCTTCCCCCTTCCGTCCGGCATTCCGGCATTCCGGCATCGCGGCATTGCTGCGGCCGGCCGGCGCCGCGCCGACGTTCAAGCGCGGCGTCCCCCGGCCGATGGCTTGTCCATGGGTGCCCGGCCTGGATTCGCCGACGTGCTGTTCTCGAAGCTTGGTGACGTGCCGCCTCCGGTGGCGTGTCTCGGGCGACAGGAACCGTCCATCGCGAGTCCGGCCTGGGTCCATCGCCTCGAGCCGCTGCGTGTGGTGTCGGCGCCGGTCTTCCACGCGCGCTACCCGCAAATGGCGTCTGCAGCGCCTGCGGCGGGCGGGATCCCGGTGGGGACGGTGCCAGCGTCGTCGCGCGGTGGCTCGAGGATGCGTTCACCGCGGGAGCAGCTGGCCATCCAGATGCTCAACCGCCTGGGCGCCACGCTGAGCCGTACGGCCAGCGACGAGGACGTCCGCCGCGCCTACCGGCAGCTGCTCCGCGAGACCCATCCTGACCTGCACCAGGGCGCCGACGCCGCCACGCTCGACCGCCAGTCGGAGCGCCTGCGCGCCGTGATTGCCGCCTGGGACGTCTTCCAGCAGCGCACCGACGTCGCCGCCTGACACCGGGCGACCCGCGTCGCGCGTCGCCCGACGTCCCCGTCAATAGAGCAGCAGGAAACGGTCACCGACCGCCGCCACGGCGGGGAAGCCCCAGACCGGGAGTCCGTCAAGCGCCTGGACGGGCCCGACGGGTACGCCATCGTCGAAGAGCTGCCACCCCACGCCGCCCCCTTTGTTCCAGCCGGTGCCTGTCGCCCATGCCATCAGCACCTGCCCGTCCGGGGCCACGGCGAGGCGCGGATGCTTGCGCCGCGCCTTCGGATCACGGGCGTCGATGGCCGTGGGGGCAGACGTCTGCGCGCCCGCGCTGAACGCCACCTGGCCGTCGTGCTCCCAGGCGTAGTACGTCGCCGCGGTGCGGGTGATGCTCATGCTGGACATCGGACACGCGCCGATCTCCCACGCATCCACCTGCCGGGTGGCGAAGGTTGCGCCGGCGTCCTCCGAGGTGAGGGCGTGGATGTCGCGATGCACCTGCGCCCGCGCACCGCGATAGAGCACGTGGACGGTATTCGCCGAGGCCATCACCCGCAGGCCGCAGCACCCGCACGCCCCTGTGGAGGCGGGGGAGATCGCCCGTTCGCCGCCGAAGGTCTGCCCGTCGTCGAGAGAGACGGCAAGCCAGACACGGCGCGCCTGCTCGCCCTCGGGCCCATCCAGGGCGTTGCCATGCCAGGCCACGTACACGGCACCGGCGTCGTTGGCGGCCACCGACGGGCCACCATCGAGGTGGCGCGTCGTCGTCATCAGGTTGCGCTGTGGTTCGAATGTCGCGGCGGCGCCGGGCGCGTCGGTCACGGACCGCGCGTAGAGCAGGGGCATGCCGGGCTTCTGATCGCCGAGCACCGGCGGCGTCGGTCGCGCCTGGCCAGAGCCGTTCCACACCACGTGGACGCGACCGTCACGCCCGAGGGCGAGTTGTGCGCCACGGATGGTCCCGGTCGCCACCGCGCTTCCCGGCTGGCTGTTCACGCGCGTGCGTGGCGCAAACGACTGTCCGCCATCACGAGAGGTCGTGTAGTAGATGTCCGCGGCCGACGGCTCTCCGGTCAGGTACACCATGTGGAGCGTGCCCGTCGCGTCGACGGTGACGTCCGGCTGGATGCCGCCGTCGGGGATGCGGATGACGTCGATCCGCGGCGCCACGTCTGCGCGGGTGACCGCGACGGCTCCGACACCGAAGGCGCTGATGGCTGCCAGGACGATGGTGAGCGTACGCAGTGACATACTCCGAGTATGAGCGGTCGGGGCGAGTCCGAGGTGGACGCTGCGGTCGCGAACCCGCAGCCGACGGATGTGTTGCTCGAGAACCATCGCGCCTTCCTGCGCTATCTCGAGCGGCGCACCGGCAGTCGCGCCTCGGCAGAGGATCTCCTGCAGGACGCCTTCGTTCGCCATCTGGACCGCCTGACGTCCATCCCGGATGAAGGCCTCGTGCCGTGGTTCTACCGCGTGCTGCGCAACGCCGCCATCGACCGCCATCGGCGCCACGTGGCCGAGACGCACGGGCTCGCGGCCTTCGCGGAAGAGATGGCCGTTGCCGTCGAGCCATCGGCCGAGCTGCATCTGGAGATCTGCCAGTGCGTCGGCCGGCTGGCGCAGACGCTCAAGCCCGAGTATGCCCAGGCGATCCGCGCCGTGGATATCGACGAGATGCCCGTCAAGGGGTTTGCCGAGGCCGCGGGACTGACGCCCTCCACTGCCGGCGTCCGGCTCTTCCGTGCGCGGGCGGCGCTGCGCAAGCAGGTCGTGCGCTCGTGCGGCACGTGTGCCGAGCACGGCTGCCTCGACTGTTCGTGCCGAACGGCCGGAGGGGGGCAGGGGTGTAATGAATCAGGGGCGACTGCGTGAAGGAGGGTAGAGGGAGGTACACCGATGAAGGATCCCGTGTGCGGTATGAAGGTGGACCCGGCGAAGGCTGCGGGCACCAGTGAGTACCAGGGGCAGACGTACCACTTCTGCTCCAGCAGCTGTCAGGCGAAGTTCGACGCCACCCCCGGCCGTTTCGTGTCGCCGCCCGAGTCCCCTGCGCCCGTGATCGCGGGCACCGGGGAGTACACCTGCCCGATGCATCCGGAGATCGTCCGCGACGCCCGGGCGCGTGCCCCATCTGCGGCATGGCGCTGGAACCACGGACGGCCACGCTCGACGAGGCGAGCCCCGAACTCGACGACATGACGCGCCGGTTCCGGTGGTCGGTCGTGCTGACGCTCCCGATCCTGGCGTTCATGGTGTCGGAGTTCCTGCCCGGGCAACCGCTGCAGCGCGCGCTGCCTCCGGCCGTGATGACGTGGTCGCAGTTCCTGATTTCGACGCCCGTCGTGCTGTGGGGCGGGTGGCCCTTCTTCGTCCGCGGCTGGGCGTCGGTCGTGAACCGGCACCTCAACATGTTCACGCTGATTGCCCTGGGCGTCGGGGCCGCGTATGCATTCAGCGTGGTCGCGACGGTCGCGCCCGGGCTGTTCCCCGCCGCCTTCCGCATGCACGGCGACCAGATCGGCGTGTACTTCGAGCCGGCGGCCGTGATCGTGGTGCTCGTGCTGCTCGGACAGGTCCTGGAGTTGCGCGCACGCAGTCGCACCAGTTCCGCCATCCGGACGCTGCTGGGGCTGACGCCGACGACCGCTCGACGCATCGACGAGGCCGGCGTCGAGACAGACGTGCCGCTCGAGCAGGTGCGGGTCGGGGATCGGCTGCGCGTGCGGCCGGGCGAGCGCGTGCCGGTCGATGGCGTCGTGCTGGACGGGTCGACCGCGGTGGACGAGTCGATGGTGAGTGGTGAACCGATTCCGGTCGAGAAGACCGCCTCGAGCACGCTGACGGGGGGCACCGTCAACGGCACCGGCTCCGTCGTGATGGAAGCGCAGCGCGTTGGCAGTGACACGCTGCTGGCGCGGATCGTGCGCCTGGTCAGCGAGGCGCAGCGGTCACGCGCGCCGATTCAACGCCTTGCGGACACCGTGTCCGGGTGGTTCGTGCCGCTGGTCATCCTGGTGGCCGTCCTCACCTTCGCGATCTGGGCGATCTGGGGGCCGGACCCTCGACTGGCCCACGCACTCGTCAACGCCGTCGCCGTGCTGATCATCGCGTGCCCCTGCGCGCTCGGCCTGGCCACCCCGATGTCGATCATGGTCGGGACCGGGCGCGGCGCCGAACTGGGCGTGCTGGTGCGCAACGCCGAAGCGCTGGAGGTGCTGGAACAGGTCGATACCCTCGTCGTGGACAAGACGGGCACGCTCACCGAAGGCAAGCCGACCTTGACGACGGTCGTACCGCTGGCAGGCATCGACGAGGCGCAGTTGCTCCGACTCGTGGCCAGTCTCGAGCGTGTCAGTGAGCATCCGCTCGCCTCGGCGATCATCCGGGGATCGGAAGAACGGGGCCTCACCACGACCGCGGCGTCCGACTTCCAATCCGTGACGGGGAAGGGTGTCGTGGGCACGGTGGACGGGCATGCGGTCGCGATCGGCACTGCCGCGCTCCTCGTCGACCTCGGTGCAACCACAGAGACGCTGGCGGGCCGCGCCGACGAACTGCGCCGCAACGGAGAGACCGTCATGTTCGTCGCCGTGGACGGTGCCGCCGCGGGACTCATCGGCGTGGCCGACCGCATCAAGGCGACGACACCCGAGGCCATTCGGGCGCTGCGTGCCGAGGGGTTGCGGATCGTGATGCTGACGGGCGACAGCCGCGTCACCGCCGAGGCCGTGGCACGGACGGTCGGCATCGACGAGGTCGAGGCCGAAGTGCTGCCCGAGCAGAAGGCCGCCGTCGTCACGCGGCTCCAGGCGCAGGGGCGGCGGGTGGCAATGGCGGGCGATGGCATCAACGACGCGCCGGCCCTGGCGCAGGCCGACGTGGGCATCGCGATGGGGACCGGCACCGACGTGGCGATGGAGAGTGCGGGGGTCACGCTGGTGCAGGGCGACCTGCGCGGCCTCGTGCGCGCTCGGCGCCTGAGCCGGGCCACCATGCGGAACATCCGCCAGAACCTCTTCTTCGCGTTCGCCTACAACGCGCTCGGCGTGCCCGTGGCGGCTGGACTGCTCTATCCGACCTTCGGGTGGCTGCTGAGTCCGATGATCGCCAGCGCGGCGATGACGTTCAGCTCGGTGTCGGTGATCGCGAACGCGCTGCGGCTCAGGCGTCAGGTGTCGTAGGACTGACGGGCGACCGGCTGCCGAGAATTCGGCGGCCGGTGCGGGAACTTCCGCGCCACCCAGGCAAGGATCCGTGTCGATCGCGACGAATCGACGTCACGACGACACGCGCGGCTTGGCACGCAGCGTGCTGTTCGAGGTCACGTCGTGGTGCGGCATCTCGGTCTTCTGCTCACTGTGCTGTTGGCCGTCACCCCCTCGGTGGACGTGGTCTGCCGTGCCCTCTGCCTGCCGACCGCAGGCAACGCGGCGACCCCGTCGTGCCACGAGACGACACCCACGGCCGATGGCGCGCTCCAGCCTGCCACCTCTTGCGTGCGCGACGTCAGCGTCGCCACGGTGCCGCCGGAGGCGACGCGAGGCCTCTCGGGCCCCGCGCCCGCTTTGCCCATGTCTCCGTGGATGGTCGCCGCGTGCACCACGACACGCGTCGCCGATCGATCAGGCACGGACATCCGCCCTCGTCCCCTCCAGACATCCCCGTCCACGGTCGTCCTCCGAATCTGAGCTGACCCCGGTGCGTCCACGCGTCGTCAGGAGACCCCTGATGACGTGACCTCCTCGGACATGTCGGTACGTCCTGCACGGTCGTGCGGGATTCGGAGTTCGTCATGCATTGCAGGCCGCTACGTGCGGGTCTTGCCCTGGCCGTGCTCGGTCTTGGCTGCAACCCATCGCTCACGCACGCGCAGAACGCCGCCGGACACGTCCCGGGGGGGCAACCGCCGGCGCCGGTGGACGCAGGTGTCCCGACAAACGCCGCCCCGGTGGCGCTGCCGGACATCATCGAGGCGGTGCTGCTCGCCCATCCGGAGGTGGCGGCCGCGGAGGCACGCTACGCGGCGGCCCTGGAGCGGCCGGCGCAGGAACACGCCCTGCCCGATCCGATGGTCTCGACCAGCTACGCCTCGGCCGGGGCGCCGTATCCCGGTGCGGGACTCGGGCAGGACCCGAACGCGAGTCTGGGTGTGATGCTGACCCAGGAGATGCCCTACCCGGGCAAGCGTGCCTTGCGCGCCGAGGTGATGCGTCGCGAGGCCGAGGCGGAGCGTCGGATGGTCGACGCGGCGCGGTTGTCGATCATCGCGCGGGTGAAGCAGGCCTACTTCCGCCTCTCGGCCGCGTATCACCTCGACGAACTGCTGCAGGTCAACGCCGAGGTGCTCGCCACTCTGGTGAAGGTCAGTGAGAGCCGGTACGCGGTCGGGCAAGCGGCGCAGCAGGACGTCCTTCGCGCGCAGACCCAATCGAGCCTGATTGCCGTGCAGCGCGAGCGCACCGCCCGCGAGCGCCGCACGCGCGAAGGTGAACTGAACGCGCTGATGCACCGCGCGCCGGGCGCACCTGTGGGCCGCCCCGCCGCCCTGGCACCAATGACCCTCGACCTGGGTCTGGAGGCGCTCGTCGACCACGCCAGCCTGGCGGCGCCGATGCTGTTGCGGGACCAACTGCTGGCCTCGCGGACCGAAGCGGCGGTCGATGTCGCGAGGCGCGACTTCAAGCCCGACTTCGCCCTCTCGGCTGGCTACAACTACATGGGCCGCATGCCCGACATGTTCGAGGTGCGGTTCGACGTCATCGTCCCCTTCCAGCGGGCGCGGCGCCGTGCGGCCGTCGCCGAGCGCCAACGGACCCTCGATGCGGAGCGCCGCACCGTCGAGGCGACCCGCCTGGCGCTCCAGCATCGCATTCAGGAGGACTACCAGATGGCGACGACGGCCGGGCAACTCGCCACGTTGTATCGCGATGCGGTGTTGCCGCAGGCACGTCTCGCGCTGGAGTCGTCGATCAGCAGCTACCAGACCGGTGGCGTGGACTTCCTCTCGGTCCTGACCAACTTCGGCTCGGTGCTCGAGTTCGAGATGAGCTACGTCGAGCAACTGACCGAGCAGCACGTCGCCGCCAGCCGTCTCGAGGAGATGACGGCGGTCACGCTCGTCCCCTGAGGCCCTCATGCGCGTCCTGAAGATCGTTCTCGTGTTCGTGTTCGCCGCGGTGGCCTTCGGCGGCGGCTATCTGCTCCGTGATCGACGGCCAGCGGGGCCGGCCACGGGCGAGCGTCGGGTTCTCCACTACGTGGACCCGATGCACCCGTCGTACACGTCCGACAGGCCGGGCGTCGCGCCCGACTGCGGCATGGACCTCGAGCCCGTGTACGCCGACGACCCGCCGCGTTCGGACGGGCCCGTCGAGCGCGCCGTGCTGTACTACCGTGACCCGAAGGCGACGTCTTACACGTCCACGACGGCTGGAGTCAACCCCGCGACCGGCAGCCGGCTCGAACCGATCTACGCCAGGGCGGCGTCGACGCCACACGAACCTGGTGCCATCCGCATCTCGATGGACCGTCAGCAACTCGCGGGCGTGCGCTATGGAACGGCCGAGTTCACCGAGGTGGGCCGAACCCTCCGCACCGCAGGCTCGGTGAGCTACGACGAGACCAGACTTCAGCACGTGCATGCGCGCACCGACGGCTGGATCGAGAAGGTGTTCGTCAACTTTACCGGGCAGGTGGTTCGTGCCGGACAGCCCATGCTGACCATCTACAGCCCCGAGATGGTGGCCTCGCAGGAGGAGCTCCTGCTGGCCAGGCGCGCGCGAGACACCATGCGGAAGAGCCCGCTGGCTGGCGCGTCGGACCAGGGCGAGTCGCTCTTCCAGGCGGCCCGTCGTCGCCTGCAGCTGTGGCGTCTGGCCGATGCCCAGGTGGAGCAGGTGCTGGCCACCGGCACGCCGATCCGGGACATCACCCTCCACGCACCGGCGGGTGGGTTCGTGCTGCAGCGCAATGCCTTCCCCAATCAGCGGGTGACCCCCGACACGGACCTGTACACGCTCGCCGATCTCAGCACGGTGTGGGTCATGGCCGACCTGTTCGAGGCCGACCTGAGCGCCATCCGGACGGGGGCGGCTGCCCGCATCGTGCTGCCGTCCGGGGCGGGCACCACGACCATCGCCGCCAAGGTCACCTCCGTGCAACCCGCGGTCGACCCGACGACCCGCACCCTGCAGGTCCGTCTCGACGTACGCAACGCGGGCATGCGGCTGCGGCCCGGGATGTTCGTCGACGTCGAGTTTCCGCTCGGCGGCCAGCGGCGCCTGACCGTGCCGGCCGATGCCGTCCTGGACTCGGGCGATCGCCAGGTGGTCTTCGTCGACCTGGGCGACGGCTACCTCGCGCCGCGCGAGGTGCAGATCGGCGAGCGTGCCGGCGATCGCCTGGTCGTGACGTCCGGGCTCACCGAAGGCGAGCGCATCGTCGCGACCGGCACGTTCCTGGTGGACGCCGAGAGCCAGTTGAAATCCGCGCTGGGCAGCCCGGCCGGCCATCAGCACGGCGCCGCGCCCGCGGCCGATCCGGCTCCGCCAGGTCGCACGCCACCCGCGCCAGCACCAGGATCGGCGCCAGGGCAGACGCGCCTGCCCGCCCCCGCGCCCGCCACACCCGCAGGGCACGTCCATGATTGACCGCATCATCGAGTTCTCCGGCCGCAACCGGTTCGCGGTCGTGCTGATCGTGGCCATCGCGACGCTCGCTGGACTCGCCGCGATGCGGTCCACGCCGCTCGACGCCATTCCCGACCTCGGCGACACGCAGGTGATTGTGTATTCCCGCTGGGACCGAAGTCCCGACCTCATCGAGGATCAGGTCACGTACCCGATCGTCACGGCCATGCTCGGGGCGCCCAGGGTGAAGGCGGTGCGCGGCTTCTCGGACTTCGGCTTCTCGTACGTCTACATCGTGTTCGAGGAGGGCACCGACATCTACTGGGCGCGTACGCGCACGCTGGAGTACCTCTCGAGCGTGCTGCCGCGGCTGCCAGAGGGCGTGCGGACCGAGCTCGGCCCAGACGCCACTGGTGTCGGCTGGGTGTTCCAGTACGCGCTCGTCGATCGGACCGGTCAGCAGTCCCTGGCGGATCTTCGGTCCTATCAGGACTGGTACCTGCGCGCGTACCTGAAGTCGGTGCCCGGCGTGGCCGAAGTGGCGTCCATCGGCGGCTTCGTCCGCCAGTATCAGGTGCAGGTCGATCCCCATCGGCTGCGTGCGTACGGCATCCCGATCGACACGGTCGTCGAGGCGGTGCGTGCCGGCAACAACGACGTGGGTGGACGACTGATCGAGATGGCCGGCGCCGAGTACATGGTTCGCGGGCGTGGCTATGCGCGTTCCACCGAGGATCTGGGCAACATCGTGCTCACCACCAATGACCGTGGCGTCGCGGTCCGGGTACGCGACGTCGGCGATGTGACGCTCGGACCGGACATCCGCCGCGGTGTCGCCGACCTCGATGGTCAGGGCGACGTGGTCGGTGGCATCGTGGTGATGCGACAGGGCGAGAACGCGCTGGCCGTGATCGACCGCGTGAAGGTCAAGCTCGCGCAGCTGAAGCCCAGTCTGCCGGCCGGCGTCGAGGTCGTGACCACGTACGACCGTTCGGAGCTGATCGAACGCTCCATCGACACCCTCGAGCACACGCTGATCGAGGAATTGGTGGTGGTGTCCCTCGTCGTTCTCGTCTTCCTCTGGCACATCCCGAGCGCGATCATCCCGATCGTCACGATTCCGGCGGCCATCGTCATCTCGTTCATCCCGATGCGGATGATGGGACTCAGCGCCAACATCATGTCGCTCGGCGGCATCGCCATCGCCGTCGGGGCGATGGTCGATGCGGCCATCGTCGTGGTCGAGCAGACACACAAGAAGCTCGAGATCTGGGACCGGACGGGTCGCAAGGAGGACTACCGCCGCGTGGTCATCGACGCCGTCAAGGAGGTGGGCGGGCCGAGCTTCTTCGCGTTGCTCGTGATTGCCGTGTCGTTCCTGCCGGTACTGACCCTCGAGGCGCAGGAAGGACGGCTGTTCAAGCCGCTCGCGTACACCAAGAACCTCACCATGGTCGTCGCGGCCGTGCTGGCGATCACCCTGGACCCGGCGATGCGCCTGCTGTTCACCCACACGCGCCCGCTGTCGTTCCGGCCGGCGTGGCTGTCGCGCATCGCCACCGGGGTCCTCGTGGGCACGATCCATTCCGAGGAACGCCACCCGATCAGCCGGATCATGATCCGGCTGTACGAGCCGGTCTGCGCGTGGGCGCTGCGCTGGCCATGGCTCGTGATCGGCGGCGCCGTGGCGATGGTGCTGGTCACCATCCCCGTGTACCAGAAGCTCGGCTCGGAGTTCATGCCGCCGCTGGACGAGGGCACGCTGCTCTACATGCCCTCCACACTGCCCGGTCTGTCGGTGACCGAGGCGCAGCGGCTGCTTCAGGTCCAGGGGCAGATCATCGGGCAGTTCCCCGAGGTGGCGCGTGTGTTCGGCAAGGCGGGGCGAGCCGAGACCTCGACGGATTCGGCCCCGCTCTCGATGATGGAGACCGTGATCACGCTGAAGCCGGCTGATCAGTGGCGCCACGTGCCGACGTGGTACTCGGACTGGGCGCCGCCCTGGCTCACCCCCCTGCTCCGCCGCCTCACCAGCGATCGCATCTCCAGCGAGCGACTCGTGGCCGAGTTGAACGAGGCCGTCAGGATCCCCGGCGTGGCCAACGCCTGGACCATGCCGATCAAGGCCCGGATCGACATGCTGACGACCGGTGTCCGCACGCCGGTCGGCATCAAGATCCACGGCGCCGACATCACGGAGATCGAGCGTATCGGTACACGGATCGAGGCCGCCCTGCCGGTCGTCGCCGGCACCCGGAGCGTGTTCGCCGAGCGGACCTCCGGCGGGTACTTCATCGACTTCGTCTGGAAGCGCGACGAGCTCGCCCGTTACGGCCTCTCGATCGACCAGGCGCAGATGATGGTCATGTCTGCCATCGGTGGCGATACGGTGACCACGACCATCGAGGGGCGCGAGCGGTATCCGGTGAATGTCCGCTACTTCCGTGACGATCGCAGCGACGTCGACCGGCTCGCGCGGGTCCTGGTGCCCGCGAGAAACGGCCAGGTGCAGGTGCCGCTCGAACAGCTGGCCGACGTCAGGCTGCTCTCGGGACCGGCGATGCTGCGCAACGAGAACGGAATGCTCACCGGCTACGTGTACGTGGACGTCGCCGACCGGGACGTCGGCGGCTACGTCGAGGAGGCCAGACGGGTCGTCGCGGCGCAGGTGCCGATGCCGGCCGGGTACGCACTCGAGTGGAGCGGGCAGTACGAGGCGATGCAGCGCGTGCGGGAGCGCCTGCTGATCGTCGTCCCCGTCACGCTCCTGCTCGTGGTCGTGCTGCTCTACCTCAACACCCGCTCGGTGGGGCGCACCGCGATCATTCTGCTCGCGGTACCGTTCTCGGCGGTCGGCGCCATCTGGTTGATCTACCTGCTCGGCTACAACATGAGCATCGGCGTCTGGGTCGGGCTGATCGCGCTGCTCGGTGTCGACGCCGAGACCGGCGTCTTCATGCTGCTCTACCTGGACCTCGCCCATGACGACGCGGCGCGCGAGGGGCGTTTGCGATCGCGCCAGGACCTGCAGGTCGCGGTCCTGCACGGCGCGGTCAGGCGGATCCGACCGAAGTTCATGACCGTGGCGACGATGTTCCTGGGGTTGCTGCCGATCATGTGGTCGACAGGCGCCGGGGCAGACGTGATGAAGCGGATCGCCGCGCCGATGATTGGCGGCATCTTCACGTCCTTCATCCTGGAATTGCTCGTCTATCCGGCGATCTACGAGATCTGGAAGTGGCATGGCCTCAAGCGCGAACTCGCGGCCGCCACTCCCGCGGACAGGGGGACCGCCTGACCGGGGGCGCGTGGCCCTCAGGCCACCTCGGCCCGCAAGCCCTCGATCAACCGTCCCATGCCCGTGGCCACCGAGGCCCGGTCCAGCGCCCCGAACGAGATGCGCAGGGCGCAGGTGTCGGTGACGCCGAAGGCGCTGCCCGGCACCACCGCCACCTTGTGCCGCTCGATCAGCCGCCGCGTCAGCGTGAACGCATCGAGGGCCGTCTTCACCCGCAGCAGCACGTAGAAGGCACCGTCGGTGCCGGGCGCGTCGACCAGATCGGCGATGCCACGCAGCGTCTCGTGCACCTCGCCGCGCACGACGTCGAGCGCCGCGACGTGCGGGGCACAGTAGGGCTGCCCGACCCGCAGCGCCGCCGCCGCCGCGGCCTGGCACACCAGCGGCGGGCAGATCAGGTTCGTGTCCTGGATCTTGTTGACGGCATCGAACAGCTCGTCGGGCACCACCATGTACCCGATGCGCCAGCTCGCGAAGCCGTAGGCCTTCGACAGCGAGAACAGCGAGATCGTGTGCGGCCGGCTGGCCGGATCGCGGCCCGGCGAATAGTGCGACGCACCGCCGTAGGTGAAGTACTCGTAGACCTCGTCGGTGATGTGGACGAGGCCGTGCTCGGCGCACAGCGCGTTGACCGCGCGCAGGTCGGCCTCGGGATAGACCGCCCCGGTCGGGTTGTTGGGCGAGATGGTGACGATGGCGCGCGTGCGCGGCGTGATGGCGGCGCGCAGGGCGGCGAGATCGAGCTGGTACGCCGCCGTCGTCGGCACACCCACGGCGCGGCACCCGATCATCGTCAGGGCCATCTCGTGGTTGAAGTAGTACGGGATGGGAAGGATGACCTCGTCGCCGGGGTCGGTCACCGCGAGCACGGCGTTGAGGAACGCCATGTTGCCGCCGGAGGTGACGACGATGCGGCGGCCGTCGAGGGAGAGGCCGTTCTCGGCGGTCAGCTTGTCGCGGAGGATGGCGAGGAGGTCGGCCTGGCCTTCGACGGGGCCGTAGCGATGGTCGGCGAGCTGGCCGCCGAAGCCCTGCACGGCGTGCAGGACCTCGGGCGGCGGGCCGTACGACACGATGCCCTGCCCCAGCGAGATGGTGCCCGGGTTGGCCCGGATCCATTCGCCGAGAATCGGGATGACGGGGGGCTGGATGTCGGTGATGCGGCGCGGCAGGGGCACGCGCTCATTCTAGAACCGGAACGTCAGCCCCGCCGTGGCGCGCCAGAACTTGAAATCCCCGAGGTCGAAGTCGCCCGGCTCCGGGAAGTCGTCGTCGAGGTCGTCGTTCTGCAGGCTGCGGAACTGGCGGATGTCACCGCGAATCCCGATGTTGTCGCTGAAGAACACCATGACGCCGCCGCCGTAGTTGATGCCGAAGTCGTTGCGATCGAGATCGTCGAAGAAGTCGAACAGCTCGAGGTTCGAGCGCATCAGGCCGGCGCCGACCGTCGCGTAGGGGCGGACCTTGCCGAGCGGCGCCCCGACCAGCAGGTTGCCCATCACGGTGGACACGCTGCCCGAGCTGCCGAGCTCGCCGAAGTCGTCCTCGAGCTCGAAGAAGTTCGGCGCGTAGCCGAAGTCGAGCTCGAAGCCGATGACCTTGCCGGTGGCGCCGATGGCGCCGCCGTAGACGGTCCGGTTCTCGTCGATGGGTGTGTCGGTGACGACGCCGACGAAGACGGAGCCGAGGCCGCCGGTGGTCTGGGCGGTGGCGGGGGTGGCGGCCACGAGGCCGAGGAACAGGGACGTCAGAAGAAGCTTACGCATATGAAAGGCGCCTCCAGGCGCGGCCGTGCGTCGCCTGAGGGCGACCCGGTATTCACGAGGAAGGGCGGGGTGGGCGACCCCGCCGGGTGGTGCGTCGGGCTAGAACCGCAGGGTGACGCCGGCGGTCACGCGCCAGAAGTCGAGCGACGGCAGCGGCAGGTCGTCGATGCCGCCGAAGTCGGTCAGGTCCCCGATCGTCAGGTCGGTCAGGGTGCGGAAGTAGCGGACGTCGCCGCGGAATCCAATCCAGTCCGACGGGAACAGATACAGCCCGCCGCCGGCGTTCATGGCGAACTCGCTGCCGCTCAGGCTGACCAGCGACCCGAGCACCGGCACCGTCAGGTCGCCCGAGACCCGCATGACGCCGAGCCCGCCCGTGACGTAGGGCTGCACGGGCCCGGCAGGTACGCGGACCATCAGGTTGACCATGCCTGTCGTGAGGCTGGTCTCGAGATCGACGACGCCGGCGAGGTTCTGGTCGCTCAGCGTCGTCCGCGCGACCTCGGCTTCGAGGCCGATGAGGCCACCGAGCGCGATGCCGGCACCATAGACGAGCTTCTTGTCGGCGTCGGTGAGAAAGCTGACTCCCGCGAAGGGCGTCAGCAGCACGTCGGCGGCGGCGGCGCGCGGCGTCAGCAGGGCCAGCGCGCACACGGCGAGAGTGAGGACGGGACGCATCACGCTGATCGATCCAAGCAAGTCGGGTGCCGTCTTCTCAGACGCGCGCCGCCGTCTCGCGGATCAGCTGCCAGGCCATCGCCAGGTGGGCTTCTGTCGTGCGGGCATGGCCGATGGCGAGCCGCAGGGCGTAGGCGCCGCGGAGTTTCGTGTGCGACAGGAAGATCTGGCCGCCGGTGTTGAGCGCGAGGAGGAGGCGCTCGTTCAGCGCGTCGATCGCTTCGGGCTGGTCGTGTAGCGTTCGCGGACAGGCGCGAAAGCACACCACGCTCATGGGGACGGGCGCGAGACGCTCGAACCCCGGCTCGGCATCGATCCAGCCGGCGAGGACCTGGGCCAGGCGCAGGTGCTCCGCGATGCGGGTGCGCATCCCGTCGGCGCCGAAGTAGCGGAGGATGAACCAGAGCTTGAGCGACCGGAACCTGCGGCCCAGCTGGACGCCCGTGTCCATCAGGTTGCGGACCTCGGGGGCCTCGCTCGTGGTGAGGTATTCCGGCACCAGCGAGAACGCCTCGCGCAGCACCTCCATGTCCTTGCAGAACAGGACGCTGAGGTCGAACGGCGTCAGCATCCACTTGTGTGGATTCACCACGAGCGAGTCGGCACGGTCGGCACCCTCGAGCACCCACGCCATGTCGGGGACGATCGCGGCCGCGCCGCCGTACGCGGCGTCGATGTGCAGCCACAGGTCCTCGCGCTCGCACACGTCGGCGACGGCCGGCACCGGGTCCACGCTGGTGGTCGATGTCGTGCCTGTCGTGGCGACGACGGCGAGGGGGCGATGCCCGGCGGCGCGATCGGCGGCGATGGCGGCCGCGAGCGCGACGGGGTCCATGCGGAAGGCGTCGTCGGTCGGCACCTTCACGACCGCGTCGTGCCCGAGGCCGAGAAGGATGACGGCCTTGTCGACCGAGGAGTGCGCCTGCTCGGAGCAGTACACGCGCAGGCCGCGGGCGTCCTCGCGACTGGCCAGCCCGGTGCGCCGCACCCCGCGCAGCGCGCGCTCACGCGCGGCGGCCAGGGCGTGGAGCGTCGAGATCGACGCCGTGTCGTAGATGACGCCCTCGAACGCCGCCGGCAGTCCCATCAGCTGACGCAGCCAGCCGAGCGTGACCGCCTCGAGTTCGGTGGCCGCAGGTGAGGTGCGCCACAGCATCGCCTGCTGGTTGAGGGCCGACGACAGGAAGTCGGCCAGCACGCCGGGGCCACTGGCGCAGATCGAGAAGTAGGCGAAGAACGTCGGGCTGTTCCAGTGCGTGAGGCCCGGCACGATGACGCGTTCGACGTCGGCGAGGATGTCGCCGAACGCCTCGCCCTCCTCGGGGGCCTGCGTCGGCAGGCTGCGGGCGATCTCGCCTGGCGCGACCTGCGCGAGCACGGGGTACCGCTCGGCGTGCTGCAGGTACTCGGCGATCCAGTCGACGAGCGCATGACCGGCGGCGCGGAACTCGTCGGCCGGCATGTCGCCGAGCGGGCCGACGTGGCGTGGGATGTCGGGAAAGCCGGGATCGCCGGCGGGGCGTGTCGTCATGCCCCGCTCGTCAGCCGCGGGCATCGAGGACGCGCGCGACGAACTCCAGCATCACCGGGCTCTTGAGGCCGATGTGCCGGGCCTCGGCCAGGGCGTCCTCGCGACTCCAGCCATCCTGCACCACGCGCTTGATGGCCCACACGGCGCCGACGCGGTTGGCCGACGCGCAGTGGATGTACACGGGCTGGTTCGCAGGGTCGGCCAGGACGTCGAGGAAGGCCTCGGCGGTCTCGGGCAGCGGCGCCGCGGGGTTCATCGGGAGGTGGACGTAGCGGAGGCCGGCGTCGGCCACGGCCGCCGCCTCCTCCGCCACGCCGGGTTCGTCGGCGAGCCGGAGGTTCACCACCGTGGTGAACCCCTGGGCCGCGAGGGTCGGGAACACGTCGTGCTGCGTGTCGCCACCGCACGCAACGGCGGCGTCCACGCGCGAGAAGTTGACGACTCCGTCCATCGCCGGAGTATAGCGAGCAATTCAGAATTCAGCGCTCAACGTGAAGCCCGGGGCCAGCCCCGCCATCGGGGCCGTCAGCGCACGATCTCCGTGGTCACGCTGTCGGAGACGCGCACGGCCAGCGCCTGCCCCGATCGCAGCTCCGCCGGCCGGCGATCGCCTGCCATCGCCCACCCGGTGCCGCTGCCGGCGCCCGTGGCGGCGCCGATGACCGCGCCCTTGCCGCCGCCCATGATCGCGCCGAGGATGGCGCCACCGACGGCCGCGCCGCCGATCTTCGCCGCGCTGCCCTTGGCGGGGGATTCGCCCTCGCGATAGATGGTCTCGGTGGGCATCCGGACTTCGCTGCCATCGGCGAGCACCAGCGTGTGGAAGCGGATGCCCAGCCGCGCGCGCTCACGCATGCGGCCCCCCTCGTCCACCAGCGTCACGTTGCCCATCAGGCGGGCGCCCGCCGGAATGACCACGCCGCCGCCGGAGACGACGTCGCGCGTGATGCGCGCCCGCACGACATCCTCGACGCGTGCGCTGGCCGACGACACGCCGGACTCGATCTGCACGTTGATCACGGCGTCGGCCGGGATCGTCACCGTCTCCATGCGCCGCGCGGGCGCTGACGGCGCCGGGGTGTCGTTGACCGGGGACCGGTTGGGCAGCGAGGCGTCGGCCGTCGTGGTGTCGACACCGGCGTCGCGACTCGGCCAGGTGTCGGCGGTGGCCGCCCCGCTGTCGCGCGACGGCCACGGGTCCGCGCCGCTCGCGTCACGCGTCGACGAGGCCGTCGACGGGGACGGGGGATCGGCGACCGGGGCGCTGGCGGTCGGGACTGGGGCTGGGGCCGGTCGCGGCGTGCGT
>NZ_JALHPM010000065.1:0-32577 GCF_022842525.1 Luteitalea sp. | reverse complement strand
GGCGCGACGCCCACCACGAATCCACCGCCGATGGGGCCCGGGTGCCCGTGCTGCGCCGGGGGCAATCCGGTATGAGGCCTGTCATGAAGATGCCGATCGTGTGCGCCACGACCGTGGCCGTTGCGCTCTCCGTGGCGCCGTTCCTCGCGGCCGCACAAACGCCCGCTGCGGCGCCAGCGTCGTCTCCGGGTGTCGCCGTCGCGTCGCCGACCTACGTCTCGATCCCGCTCGAGATTACGGTGAATCGACCGGCCGCCGACGTGTGGAAACGCGTGGGCAAGTGGTGCGACATCGGCGAATGGCTCCAGATCCCATGCACCATCACCTGGGGCAAGGACGGCGAGGTGGGTGCCGTGCGGTCCGTGGCGAACGAGATCCTGGTCGGCAGAACCGAGATGTCCTACACCTACACGCAGCCGGTGCGGGACGGGCGACCTTACAACCTGTACCACGGTACGCTCGAGGCGCGGCCCATCAGCGCCACGACGTCCCGGCTTCTCTACACGCTGTTCTTCGACAACTCGATGCTGCCCGACGGCCCCGCGCGCGACAAGGACATCGCCAGCCGCAGAGCGCTCTTCACGCGCGCCCTGCAGAACATGAAGACGCTGGCCGAAGGCGGCACTCTGCCGCCGCCGGCACCACGCGGAGTGCCACCAGGGCGTTGAGTGTTCGTCAGCGAGAACGCCGCGTCGGCAGCGTCCAGTTCTCAAGCGTCAGGTCGCGCACCCGCTCGAACTCCGCCGTGTTGTTCGTGACCAGCGTGAGCCCCAGAGCTCGCGCGTGCGCGGCGATGAACAGGTCGTTGGCGCCAATCATCACGCCCCGGCGCCTCAGGTCCGCCCGGATCTCCGCGCAGTGGAGCGCGGCGCCCTCGTCGAGATCCACCGCCTCTACGTAGGGGAGGAAAGCCGCCAGGGCGGCGGCGTCATGCGCGCGGCGGGGTGATACCTCCACTCCGTAGAGCAATTCCGCCTTTGTGACCACGGACATGCAGACGTCATCGACCGAGAAGGTCTGCAGTCGTTTCAAGACCAGGGGATGCGAGCGCTTCATGATGTAGGAGCACGTGTCCGTGTCCAGCATGAAGCGGGGCATCACGGCTCTCGTTCCTGCACTGGCTGGTCCTCGACGTCGGCCATGAAGGTCGCCGATGCCACGGGCGCGGACGCCAGGTACGTCTTCCAGTTGCGCGGGCGAGGGGAGAGGATGACGTCGTCGCCGACCTTGCGGATGAGGACCTCGTCGGTGGCGAACTGGAATTCCTTCGGCAGCCGCACCGCCTGGCTGCGGTTGGTCATGAAGACCTTCGCGGTTCGTGACATGTCGGGCACCTCCCGAAGCCGGTCTGCCATATACAAGTCGTATATGGCGCCGCGTGCGCAATACGTGCGTCCATCTCGGATTTCGAGCGGTTCTGGCGGATCGGGAGGAAGCGAAAAGCCCGTAAGTCCTTTGTTTTCAACAACTGGACGCAGTCCGAATCCCACCCTCTCCGCCAAACACACCTCCGGCGTGGCGGCTCTCGCCGCTTACCTCAAAGAACGCCGCCGACGCGCTGAACCTTGCGCCGTCGGATGTCGACAGATCTACGATCGAGGTCGAGCAGCGTCTTGGCGCCCCGCTCCGAGACTGATCGGGAACCAACCGGGAGCGCTGCTCAGACGCCCGTCAGTTCGGGCTGGTTTGCAGCCAGGCCGAGCGACGGGGCGCCCATGAAGGGTGAGATGGCCCGGGCAACCGGCTGCGATCCGATCCGTTGCTGGGCGTCGCTGCCTTGACACCTTTGGTGTCTTGCTGCGAGCCGACACGATTCGGCATTCGCGCTATGCTCTGGCGGCCATGGCACCGTCCACTGCGCTCGTAGAACCAGAGCCCCTCACGTCGTGGGCCTCTCTCAAGAACCGACTGCGAGACGAACGGGATTGGATGTTTCGGGGGCAACGACGCCTGTCGTGGAGGTTGGAGTCGAGCCTCGAACGCGCTTTGCCCAATGGGGCTGAGAGACCGAAGGCGGAACAGAGCCTCAGGTTTAGGTTCGGGCAAGTGGTGGCGAACTACCTTCCCGCAGGCCAGATTCCCCAGCATCGGTTTGACTGGCTCGCAACGATGCAGCACCACGGGACGCCGACGCGGCTCTTGGACTTCACTCGGTCACCGTACGTCGCCGCGTACTTCGCGATCGAAGACGCAAGCGCTGACGAGCCCTGCGCTATCTGGGCGATCAGCGAGTCCTGGTGTCGCGCTCAGGCTGACCGCGTGCTTCTCGCCGCCAACCTGAGCGGCGAGCCTTACCCGACGTACTCCTGGCTGTACCGAGCGAAAGAACTCAACAAGGCATCTCTGGTCGCCCCGGCAGGGCCGATGCAGCTCAGCACGCGGCAGATCGCACAGCAGGCATTGTTTGCTGTTCCTGGCGATGTCTCCCTTCCTTTCGAAGAGAATCTGCGTGCGATGCTCGAGCCGAAAGAGGACATCGGGCAGCACGTCAAGTGCTATCAGATCGACGGATCTACCAGAGGTGAAGTCCTGCGGGACCTAAGGTTGATGAACATCAGCCGTGCAAGCCTATACCCAGGCCTGGACGGGTTCGCGCAGTCGCTGCGATACGAATTGGTCGACGAGGACGTGGGGCGCTGGGCTGTGCGCGCCGCGGTCAGAGGCAACTCAGACCTGTCGTTCTAGCTCTAGATCGGCCGGTCCGTGCACGGGGGGCGCCGGTGTTGACCGCGACTTGTGACCGTGGGGCGGCATCTGAGCCCGAGGATTGCGTGGATGGCGCTTGGTGCGCCCAGGCACCGGCTGCCGAACGACGCCCGGGACCGGCCCGGCGATTCACTAAGTGCTGGCCACCTGAGCCTGGGCGCTCAGCTCCTTCGCGAGCCATCGAACGAGTTCGACTGCTGAATCGCACATCGAGTCGAGCTGGACCTGCCTGACCACGACTTCAGCATTCCAGCCCTCGCCGGTGACGAATTGCGGGCATGAGTCAGAGAAGCTGGTGTCGAGCGAAGGTTCCTGACCGATCCGCAGGCTCTCCCGTGTGTTCCGACTCCACTCGTTGGCTTCGCCGCCGGCATGAACGATCCGATTGCGGGCCATCACCATCGGCTCGACGAACGCAATCTTGGCTGAGTTGGCCTTGAAGTCGACCGAGAAACGCTCTCTGTATTCCGTCCAGAGCCGCAGAAACTCGCTCTTGCCTTTGTAGTTGTGCGTAGTGGGCCGAAAGTGTTCCGCGGTCCGTGCCATCAGCTTCAGGGCGTGGAGCAGCCGGGACGCCAGTGCGACGACGGCCATGTTCACGAGGAATCGTTCTTGCGACGCGCCGGTGGCGAGTACGTCGACGTGCTGTTCCACCAGGTAGTACTGGACCTGGTCGTCCCTGGTCCGATTGAGAGCCCCTTCGATAGACGCCAGCTCGACATTGGCGGAAGCGGAGAGGTTAGTCAGCGCCACGTGCAGCGTGTGTCTGATCAACAAGTTGACATCGGCTTCGAAGCTATCCGCTTCCATCGCGTAGAGATCGACGGTCATGGAGAACATTCTGGCAGCAGCGCAACGGCGTCTCGCTCGAAGCGTCTTGCTGGCAGGCGATGCGGTCTCCAAGCGGCGGCGGCAGCCGGCGTCACGCTCGCCACATCACGACCTCGCTGCTCTAGCCCGCAGCACGCATCTGAGTTGTCCTGGTGTGTGTCACCTACGGTGTGTCGTCCATTGCAGCAGCAGGGTGGCTCAGGCACGGTAGGCATGGCTGGACGAACCGCTCGCGTCGGCGGGGCGAGCCCCGGCGCGGTAGTCTCGCGACGCGACGGATAGTGTTCCAAGCGGTGCAAGGCTATCCGCGGTCCATGGACCGCGAAAGGCTGCTAGAGTGACACCGTTCGTACTCCGGCGGAGGTCGCATGGATTGCATTCTCCGTGACAGCTGGCGCACGTGGCGCAAGGCGCCGGTCGTGACGCTCGTCACCATCGTCAGCCTCACGCTTGGCATTGGCACCGCGAACGCATTCTTCGCGGTCGTTGACCAGTTGCTGTTCCGGACCCTGCGGATCGACCGCCCGCATGAGGTGTACCAACTCTCTGACGACGACGCGATCTCCCGCAGACGACCGCGCGGCTACACCTACCGAGCGTGGGAGGTTCTCCGCAATCAGACGGCGGTCTTCGACGTGGCGTTCGCGCGCAAGACCACCGAGGTCGACCTCGCGACGACCGGGGAGTCCGACCACGCGACTGCGGTGTGGGTGAGCGGCGACGCCTTTCGCCTGCTTGGCGTGGGCGCGTCCCGCGGGCGCGTGCTCGCGCCGTCCGACGACGTGATTGGCGGCGGGCCGCACGGTCCCGTGGCGGTTGTCAGCCATCGCTTCTGGATGCGTCGCTTCGGTGGAAGCGACGGCGCGATCGGTCGAACACTCACCGTTGCTGGCGTGCCATTCACCGTGGTGGGCGTGGCGTCCGAGTCGTTCGAAGGCTTCGAGGTGGGACGTCCGTTCGATCTCGTCCTGCCCATGGCCTCCGAACCGCTCGTAGCTGGCGCCTCCAGCTTCGTGACCACGCGGGCCGGAGGTGCGATGCTCGACGTCTTTGCCAGGCTGAAACCGGGGCTGGGGGTGGTCGCAGCGACGGATGCCCTTCGCCGCGCACAGTCTGCCATTCGACTCGAGACGATGCCGAACTACCGGCAGGCGCGCGACCGCGAGGCATACCTGCGTGCTCCATTCGTCTTGACGCCGGCACCGCAGGGCGGCTCGTTGCCAGCGCGATACTACTCTCGCCCCTTAACGCTCGTGCTTGGGCTGGCGCTGCTCGTGCTTGTGGCGGTGTGCGGCAACGTGGCCGCTGTGTTACTCGCGCAGGCGGAGGGAAGGCGCTACGAGTTCGCCGTGCGCTTGGCGCTGGGCACGTCGCGGCGGCAGCTTGCGACGCAGGTCATGGCGGATGGCCTGTTGCTCGCCGCTATTGGGGCGGGGTGTGGGCTGGTTCTCGCCTGGTGGCTCGCACCGGTGCTCCTCACGCGACTGAGCGGAATGGGCGTGCCGATTGAGTTCGGGACGCCTCTCGACTGGCGAGGCGTGTGGGCGGCGGCGGCCGCCGCCCTTTTCACCGGAGTGCTGTGTAGTGTCGCGCCGCTACTCGCGGCGAAGGACGTCGACGCCGCAGCCGCGCTCGCGAACCGAACGCCCGGTCGAGCCCAGACTGCGAGGCTCGGCCGACTGGTGTCGGCCCAACTCGCGTTCTCGACGATGATCGTCGCCTCCGCGGCGTTGCTGTGGGCCAGTCATCGTGGCCTGGTGCAGGACGGCACAGGCGTGCATGCGCCAGACACGATCGCCGTCGAGATGCACCTTGACCGCGTGGACGACGACGTCGCGGTGCGTGGCATGGAGCAGTTGCGCGCGCGGGTGGCGGCCCTTCCCGGCGTGGAGCATGCGGCGCTCGCTCAGACCGTGCCGCTGCAGGGTTTCTACATGACGACCATCGTGTCGTCTGAGCAGACAGACGCGATGCCTGAGCGCGACCGCGTCGTGCAGTTCCACTGGATCTCGCCAGGCTACCTTGCCGCCATGGGGACCGCGTTACTCGCGGGCCGAGACTTCGCCGACAGCGATGCGTCTGGGCGTCCAGCTGTGGCGATCGTGAACACGGCGCTCGTCGAAAAATTCTTCGCTGGTGACCGTTCCCTGCCTAAACGACTCGTTCGACCAACCGACGACGGCGGTGCCGAAGAACTGAGCATCGTCGGTATCGCCGAGAACGTGCAGTTCAAGATGTTGGGCGAAGAGGCGATGCCCGCTCTGTATGTGGCGGCGGCGCAGCAGCTGCATCGGCTCGATCGCCTGCGAAGTGCGGTGTTGGTGGTGCGTCCGCAGGCCGGCATCACGATCGGTGCCTCCCTCGCAGCGCTGCTGACCCGTGACCAGGTGCCCTTTGCGTTCACCACCCGGCCCTTCAGCTACTTCGTCGACCGAAACACGGCGCAGACGCGGCTGCTGGCCGAGTGCGCGGGCGCATTCGCGCTGGTGGCGGTCGTCATGGCTGCCATGGGAATGTTCGGAGCCGCCGTGCATTGGACCACCCGCCGCCGCCGCGAACTGGGTGTCCATCTCGCCGTTGGTGCCGTGCCAGTCGACATCGTGACGCTCGTATTGCGGCAGGCAACGTGGCGGGCGGTCTGCGGCATCGTCCCCGGCCTGATCGGTGCGTGGTGGATTCTGCGCGCAGCCTCGTCGTGGGTCATGGGGGCTCACCCCGAGGTGCTGCCGTTGGTCGTCTCGGGCCTCGGGCTCGCAGGCATCCTTCTGTTGGCCACAGCATGGCCGGCGAGCCGAGCTGGCCAGATGGCACCAGCGGACGTGCTGCGAGCGGAGTAGGTTCGGCCCTGCGCCGAGTCAGCGTGGCTTCGCTCCTAGGTGTCGGGGCGCAGGTTGAGCGCCGTTTCCCTCCGCCTGTAGCAGGACGCGGCGAAAGCGCCGTCGGGCGACGGGCCATTCCGGCGTTCGGAGGGCGCTCCCGGGTGCTTCGTGCCGTATACCAGACGTATATGGCGCCACGTGCGCAATACGTGCGTCCATCTCGGCTTTCGAGCGGTTCTGGCGGATCGAGAGGAAGCGGAAAGCCCGTAAGTTCTTTGTTTTCAACAACTGGACGCAGTCCGAATCCCACCCTCTCCGCCAAATAAGTCATTTAGAATCAGATGTTTAAGTGGATGGGCTAAGCCCAATTTCGGCACCGATCTTGCGGTTCGATACATCATGTATGCTGTAGTTCCGCTTCTGGTGGAACTGCGACATGAACGATATATCCAGCCAAGTCGCTGGCACCGGTGCCCCTGAGTCGCTGAGGCTTCGCCAACAACTAAGGTCCGTGTTGCGGGCCAGCACTCAGTTCGTGACGATCGACTCGGCGGTCGAGGCGCTCGGACTGGACCGCCGACGAACTGCGAAACTCCTGTCTCGCTGGGCTCAACAGGGCTGGCTCAAGCACGTCCGGCGCGGACTGTACGCCCCCGTCGCGCTCGACACGACCGCCGACAGGTTCGTCATGGAGGATCCGTGGGTGCTGGCCGCACGGCTGTTCGAGCCTGGCTACATCGGCGGATGGACGGCCGCGGAACACTGGGATTTGACCGAGCAGATCTTCCGCAGCGTCTGTGTGTTCACGACGAAGCCGATTCGGAAGAAGGAACAGACCGTCGTCGGTGTGCCGTTCGCCTTGAAGCGAGTCGCACGCGACGCGATGTTCGGCACGAAGTCGATCTGGCGTGGCCAAGTCAAGGTGGCCGTGTCCGACCCGGCCCGCACCATTGTTGACATGCTCGCCGATCCCGCCGTCGGTGGTGGCATTGCTCATGTGAACGAATGCCTGATGCGCCACCTGGCGGCGACCGACACGCGGTCACAGGCGCTCGTGGATTACGCGGACAAGCTGGGCAACGGGGCGGTGTTCAAGCGCCTCGGGTTCTTGGCGTCGCGCCAGCCCGGTTACGAGACGCTCGCCGAGGCGTGCGCGAAGAGGCTCACGGCCGGCAACGCCAAGCTGGATCCGGCGTTGGCCTGCCCTCGGCTCGTCAGGCAGTGGCGGCTTTGGGTGCCGGACCGCTGGAAGCGCCGAGGTCCGTCGTGATTGACCGACGCGAGATCCTCGACGTTGCCCGCGACCTGGGGCTGCAGGCGCAAGTCGTCGAGAAGGACTACGTGCTGGGCTGGCTCCTCGCCGGCATCTACAACCAGGAACGCCTGCGCCCGACGTGGGTATTCAAGGGCGGCACCTGCCTCAAGAAGTGCTACTTCGAGACGTATCGCTTCTCTGAAGACCTGGATTTCACGCTGACGGACGAGTCGCACCTCGACCCGCCTTTCCTCGTCAGTGCATTCGGCGATGTCTCTGCGTGGGTCTACGAGCAGACAGGCATCGAGATCCCAGCCGGCCAGCTTCGGTTCGACGTCTTCCAGAATCCCCGGAATCGGCTGAGTTGCGAAGGCCGTGTGTACTATCGCGGTCCGATTGCGCCTTCAGGAGGGAACCTCCCGCGCATAAAACTGGACCTCACGGCCGACGAACTACTCGTCAAGCCGCCGGTTGAACGAGTCGTGGCCCACCCGTACTCGGACGCACCAGCCTATGGCATCACGTGTCGGTGCTACGACTTCGACGAGGTCTTCGCCGAGAAGCTCCGCGCGCTGAGCGAACGCGGCCGACCGCGGGACCTGTACGACGTCGTGAACTTGTTCCGGAACGGACAGTTTCGCGATGCGGCGGCGGCCATTTTGAGTCTGCTGCAGCGGAAGTGCGCGTACAAGAGTGCGGCAGTGCCGTCGCCGGCGGTGCTCGCCGCGCACCGAGAGGAGTTGGAGGCAGACTGGACGGCGATGCTGCAGCACCAGCTGCCACAGCTCCCGCCATTTCAAGCCTTCTGGGACGAACTCCCCGCGATCTTCCAATGGCTCACGCATGCGGTCAGCCCTCCTCGGCCGGCGGCAATGCCGTTGGCGGCGGGCGACGTTGTCCTGCCGTCCAACTATGGGCGTTCGCGGTCGACGTCCTACGGCTCGGGCTTGTTGGAGATCATCCGATTCGCCGCTGCCAATCGGATGTGCGTAGACCTGGACTACGACGGCGAGACGCGCCGCATCGAACCGTACTCGCTGCGGCGGACCAAAGACGACAACGTCATTCTGCATGCGATCAAGGTGTCAACCGGCGAATCGCGCAGTTACCGCGTGGACCGCATGCAGGGTGCGCGCGCCACGTCGCAGGGGTTCGTGCCGAAGTACGCTGTTGAGTTGACGCCCAGTGGCCCGATGTTCATTCCAGACACGGAGCGATCGGCGACGACAGTGTCCGACGGCGTTGGTCGGACACGCCATCCCTCCGCGCGTCCCGGCCCCACCTACGTGTACCAGTGCACGCTCTGCGGGAAGAAGTTCAGGAGGAAGACCCGAGATTCGGGCCTGCGCGAACACAAGACGCCTGATGGCTGGGCGTGCCGAGGTCGTCGAGGACACCATGTCGACACTGAATACTGAGCCCGATGGCTCGACGCGGCCGAGTGAAGCCCCAGGCACGTTCATTGCGGTGTCGCGCGGCAGGGCTGCAGCCCTCTTTCCAGAAGACGGCGAGTGGTCGGTGCGCGGCTTTCCTGCCGGTGACGCGAAGGTAGACGTCACCTTCAGAACGGCCTACGAAGACAGGGGCTTCGAGGCAAGAGTACCCCGATGGCTCTTCGCCGAGGTGAGGGGGCGGGCGGAGTCTCTCGAGGATGCGATACGTCGATTCCCGAATGCCGCACGAGCTCTGACACCGGTCTTTGACGTTGCCCTGAATACAGCGGTCGAGGACCTGGAACTCCATTTCGCGTTCGATGCGACGCTCGAGCGCACCGAACGCGCGTTCTTCCAGAACTTTCTCCCCGACGGCCAGCCGACGTTGAGGCAGACCCGCCCCGTCAAGGCCACGCTTCTTTCGGCGCTGACCGACGCCGTCGGGCGAAGCCCGGACAGCGTTCGGCTGCACCGTGCGGCAGCTCACTACCAACAAGCCCTGCGCTTCTGGGGGTTGGGAGACGAGACGCGCGCAGTCGGCCAGCTGTGGATGGGCGTCGAGGCCCTGACTCCAGTCGCCAAACGGGCGCAGTTCGAAAGAACGGGCGCAATCAGCCCTGCGGAACTCGCCAAGGCGCTGGGAGTTGAGCTAAAGCAGCTCGACCCGACGCTTCGTCGACGTGTGATCCTAGGAGACGACGAGCAGTGCTACAAGACGGTCACCGATGTGTCCAATGGATTCGAGCATGGCTATATGCCGCTCGATGCACTGCGGAAGCTGGCCAGGGAGGTACGCGACCAAGCGGCTACGTATCTCCGCACAGCGATCTTGGACCTGAGCAATGTGCCAACGGCACCAAGGAACGAGATGCTGGTCAGCCCATACGACAGCCCACTCATCGGGTTTCCCTTCACGAAATACCTCCGCGGCACGATCAGCGGTTCAGGTGACCCCGCGGCGCCGGGACAACGCTATCCATTGGTTGAATGGCGCACAGACATCCGGAGCCTTCGGAAGACTGACGACGGTTGCCATGACGTTCAATGGAACGAGAAGATCACGCCAAGGATGGGCCCGCAGATGCAGATGACGAAGATCAGCGTCGAACTATGGAGTGGGGACAAGCACACCGGCACCCGCGCCACCATGAAGCGAGCGGACGTCGAGCGCGATGGCGCCGTCCACGACGTCACCAGGTCTCTGCAACTCAACGGACGACCGGATGGTGCTCCACCAGACCTTGATGGTGAAGAACAATGATGAGCAGAACATCACGTCTCGCTGAACAGGCTGCGAAGCGCCGGTCTCTGGTGTTGCCGATGCACCTCGTGGCGCATCCAGTTCTTTGAGGCTGGCGGCAAGACAATGGAGAGCATCTCGCCCCGCCGAGTCAGAACAGCCCTCTGCGATCAGGAAGGCTTCTATCCCTTCAGGAGTCTCGTCACCGGGAATCTTTCGTCTCTGGAGGAGCTAGCGCTTGCCGAGCGGTTCGCGAGAGCCATCGTCCTACACGACGCGATGGTGATGGAAGGCGAGCCAATGCCGGCGCCAGAGGACGAGCACGAGTGGAGCGAGGAGGAGATCGCGGCCGGCGGGCGCAACGTTATCGTTGCGTTCATGCCGGACTTAACTCCCTATGGCGCTCTGTTCGGTCGAAATCTCGGCCCCGACCCGCTGCGCGACGTAACGTTCGAGTTGTCGGAACCCCTGAAGGCCCTCGCCATCGAGATGTCGGGAGCCGGTTCTGGCGACCCCTACCATCGCGCTCATGAGCGCTACCTTCACAAGCTCACGAGTACGCTACGGTCTGGCGCGAGCATCGTGTGTGGTGGCGCAGTTGGTTCGGCACTACGAGTCAGCGCTAGCCAGTATCCCGAGCAGTTGTTCGCTGTCCTTGATCGAGAAACTCAGGAATTTGCCCGAGAAGCACATGCGGCCCACCTGGGAGTGGCTGTGCCGCCCATTCTTTCAATCGCCCTGAAGCGATGCGATTCGCGCGAGAATCTCGTGAATCGTTTGATCGAGCTTCGTGACGAATGGCACGAGCCGCGAGCCCGCCTGTGGGACTTGATCGAACAGCTCCGCGCCTCATCTGACGTTCGTGAGATGCGCACGATACAGAGGGAGCTCGGCCGCGTGTCGGAGGCAATGTCGCCGGGTGCACCGGCGATCGCGATTGAGCCGTCACGGGTCCTCTGGGATCTCGTAGCCGGTGCCGCAAGCGCTGGCGTCGCCGTCGCGACCGAAGGGCCGATCTCGCAGGTCGTCGCGATCGCCACCGCAGCGGGCGCCGCCATTCGTGAGCTGCAGCCAGTAGTCGAGTACATCTTCGGCCGAGGGGCTATCGATTTGGCAAGGCGGATCCGCTCCGAGGTCATCGTGGCGAGCAGGACGCCGGAGCTGCTAGACCGCTTTCTCACCGACCAGGAAAGGCGAGCGCTGAGGGGTTGAGGTTGTCGGCTATCGGCCGAATCGGGCAGCAGGCGCCTCCGATGATGATCGAGGTGCGGTATACGAAATGTATATGGCGCCGCGTGCGCAATACGTGCGTCTACCCGGGCCTTTGAGCGGTTCTAGCGGATCTGGAGGAAGTGGAAATCCCGTAAGTTCTTTGTTTTCAACAGGTGGACGCAGTCCGAATCCCACCCTCTCCGCCAACAATAAGTCATTTCAGGTCAACAACTTGCAGTCTTTCAATGGCTGAGCTGTGCCTGTTTTGTACCTGACACCGGCACTTGGGTGGGTTTTCCACCCGCGAAGCCCCGCGTCGCGGTGGGCCACTGCCTGCGCTACTCGCAGCGAATCGCCGGCAACGGATCGGCCCGCATCGCGCGTCGCGCCGGCACGAGGATGGCCACGCCGGCGATGACCGCGAACAGCCCGGCGGCCGCCACGAACACTCGCGGGTCGGTGGGGGCCACGCCGTAGAGCAGCGTCTCGACACCCCGGGCCAGCGCGAGCGCCCCGGCACTGCCCGCGACGAGGCCGACAGCCACGAGAGCGCCGCCCTCGCGGGCCACCATCCGCAGAATGTCGCCGCGGGTGGCCCCGAGGGCGAGACGAATGCCGATTTCGGCGGTGCGTTCGTGCACCACGAACGACAGCACGCCGTACAGGCCGATGGCGGCCAGCAGCGCGCCGATCGCGGCGAACAGGCCGATCAGGCTGGCGTAGAGCCGCGGTCGCGCCACCGACGAGCCGACGATGGTGTCCATGGGCGTGACGTTGAAGACGACGGCCTCGGGCTCCACCGTGCGCACGAGCCGGGTCAGGTCCGCCGCCATGGCGGCGGAGGTCGCAGGGCCGCGAATCACGTAATACGCGCCGGCAGGAAAGATCGGCATACCGCGTTGCCACTGGCGTAGGTCGACGAAGAACTGCGGTTCCGGCGACTTGTCGAGTCCGAATTGGCGAACGTCGGCGGCAATCCCGACAACGGTCCACGGCGCGACGTCGCGTCCGACGAAGACGGTCCGGCCGACGGCGTCGCCATTCGGAAACTGCTGCCGCGCGAGCTTCTCGTTGACTAGCACCACGCGAGGCTGACTGGCGTCGTCGCGCTCGTCGAAGCCGCGCCCGGCGACGATGCGCACATCGAGGGCGCGTAAGTAGTCGCGGCTGACGAGGCGGGCGTCGGCGGCGTCCGGTGCAAACGTCCGCGTGGCGTCCGGAGTGGTCCACAGACCGCCCGCCGTGTCCCGGAGCTGCACCATCGGAATCTGATTCGCGTAGGCGGCGACCTCCACGCCGGGCAATGCGCGCAGGCGTTCGGTCACCGCGTCGGCGAAGGTCAGCACGCGATCGTCAGGATAGGTCGTGGCTGGCAGGCCGACCTGGAAGGTGAGCACGTGGCTGGTGGCGTAGCCGGTTGGTGCGGCCGTGAGCTGCTGTAGGCTGCGCCCGAGCAGCACCGCCAGCACCAGCAGCGTCATCGCGCAGGCGACCTGCGTCACGACCAACACGCGGCGAGCGCCGGTAGCGCGCCGTCCGCCGACCGTCGCCGTACCGATGGCGCGAAAAGCACCGAACACATCCGCGCGCGAGGCGCGCAACGCGGCGGCCACGCCGGTCACGAGTCCACAACCCACGGCCAGAACGACGGCGAAGAGGAGCACCCGTCCGTCGAGCGTCACGTCATCGAGCCGCGGGAACGAGGAGCCGCCCCAGCCTGGGCCGGAGCTGGTCAGGTCGATCCTCGGCAGCGTCGTGGCCAGGGCGCGGAAGCCCTCGAGTGCGCCTCGAGCGACGACGAGTCCGGCCGTGCCCCCCGCCACGCCGAGCAGCGCGCTTTCGGTCAGCGCCTGTCGCGCTAGGCGACTCTGGCTGGCTCCGACGGCTGCGCGCACCGAGAACTCGCGGCGACGGGCGATCGTGCGCGCCAGCAGCAGATTGGCCACGTTGAGGCAGGCGAGCAGCAGGAGCACCGCGACGGCGGCGGCAAGGACAAGCGCGGCGGGCCGCACCGGACCGACGAGTTCGTCGCGTTCGTTGACGAGCTCGTAGCGGATCTCGGGCGCGTGCTGACGGATGGTCCGTACACGTGGCTCCAATTCAGCGAGCGCGGCGTCGATCGTCGCGCCGGGGGCGAGGCTCGCGACCATGCGGCCACGGAAGACCACGCCGGGGCCGACGGCGAGGGGCGCCGCAGTCCAGGCGACTGTTTCCGGTCTCGGGAAGGTGAACGAGGCTGGCATCACGCCGACAACGACGAGCTGGCGGGTGGTGCGTCGTCCGAGCACGGTGTCGAACGTCAGCGACCGTCCGAGCACGTTGCGGTCGCCGGCGAAGTAACGTTGCCATGCGGCATGGCTGAGGACGACTTCCTGCGCGCCGTCTGGCGGCGGCGAGGGCAGCCGCCCGATCGCCGGCTCCACCCCGAGCGCGCGCCACGCACCGCTCGTGAGGGAGCCGACAGTGACAGCGCCCGCGCCGTCGACGCCGCGCACGTTCATCACGCTGGCTCCGGCCACGCCGAGGCGATCGAGGTGTCGCAGGTGCTGTCCGAGCGAGTCCAGTTCGTCGGCGCTGAACCCGACGTCGCCGCGGCGAGGTGGCGCGTCCGATCCTGGCGGTGGCGGTGTGTGCGCGATGAGACGGACGAGGTTGCCGCCGCCGCCGGCGTAGGGCAGGGGCTTCAGCAGGAGCGCGTCGATGACGCTGAAGATGGCGGTGGAGGCACCGATGCCGAGCGCCAGTGTGCCGACGACCGCGACGGCAAAGAGGGGTGTCCGGCCCAGGGCCCGCAGGCTGTGGCCGAGGTCGTGGCGCAGGTCCTCGAGCCAGGCGACCGAGCGGGCGTCGCGATGGCGCTCGCGTACCTGGTCAGCGCCGCCGAGTGCACGCCGGGCCGCGAGGGCGGCGTCGGCAGGGGCCATGCCGCGCCGGACCAGGTCGTCCTCGATCAGGCGCACGTGGGCGTCGAGCTCACGCGTCAACTCGCGTTCGGCGCGATCGCGCCGCAGGAAGGTCCACAGGCGCAGCCACCGCTGTCGCATCCCGTCTCCTCTCACGGCTCGTCGCCGAGCAGCCGTTCGACGAGCCCAGCCAGGCGCCGCCATCGCGCGGTCTCGCCGCCGAGCGCGCGCGTGCCCGCGGCCGTGATCCCGTAGAACTTGGCTTCCCGGTTGTGTTCGGTGGTGTCCCAGCGGCCCTTGATCCAGCCCTTCTGCTCGAGGCGCACGAGGGCTGGATAGAGCGTGCCCTGATTCAGCAGCAGGGGGGCGTCGTCGGTCATCTGCGCCAGCCTCGCGGCCAGCGCGTAGGCATGCAGCGGGCCCATCGTACTGAGCGCGCGCAGCACGATGAGGTCGAGCGTGCCCTGCAGGAGTTCGGTGCGCTGTCTTCCACTTGCCATGCCAGTGGAGCGAACACTACGCCGCACTCTACTGGTCTGTCAAGTAGAGTGACACGGCGGCACGGCCCACGGGCTCGCACTGACGAGGCGCGCTTGCGGCTGACGTAGCGCGGCTCGCTCAGACGGAACGGCGTCAGTCGAGCCTGAGCGCGACGAGCGGATCTGTTCGCGACGCACGGCGTGCCGGCAAGGCGCACCCGGCAAGCGCGGCCAGTAGCAACACGGCACCGGATACGGTCAACGTCAGCGGGTCCCAGAAGGGGACGTCGACCAGCTGGGTGCTCAGCAGTCGATTGCTGCCGAGCGAGGCCACGCCACCAACGGCCAAGCCGACGAGTGCAGGCGCCAGGCCGCCGCGCGCGACGAGCCAGGCGACGCCACCTCTCGTGGCACCCAGCGCCACGCGGACGGCCAGTTCCTTCGAGCGTCTGGCGACATCCTGCGCCAGCATCGCAAACAGGCCGACCGCCGCGATGGCCAAAGCCGCCACGGCAAACGTGAGCGCCAGCCCGCTGTTGACCCCGCGCCGCCAGTAGGTGCCCGCCCGCCATTCGGTGAGCGTGTAGGGGCCGAGCCACAGGGGCACTTCGGGATCAACGTTCTGGACCACACGGCGCATGTCAGCCCTCAAGCGTTGGGGCGGCACCGCGGTTCGGGCCAACACCCATGCGCCTCGCGCCGGACGTTGACGGAGCGGCAGGTACACCAACGGTTCAATCTCCGCCTGGGCCGGGTCGCCTTGCCGCAGGTCGGGTGCCACGCCAACTACCGTCAGCCACGGACCGGCGGTGCTGCCGGCGTAGAGACGAATCCGCGCGCCTAGGGCGTCGCCCTTCGGCCAGTGCGTCTGCGCGAACCGGCGACTCACAATCAGAGCCAACCGGTCGCTGGTGCCATCGCGTTCGTCGAAGTCGCGTCCCTGCAGCGACGACGCGCCCAGCACCTCGAAATAATTCGGGCTCACCGCCATGGTGCGCACTTGCGGCCGGGTGGCCGAGTCTGGTGCGATCGCGCCGTCGATGTCGAACGCCGCCCGGCCGCCACGCTGGGCGACGCCGGAGTCGCTGAAGGCGACTGCCTGAATCTCGGGAATGCCGCGTAGACCCTCAGCGACGCGGTCCAGGTAGCGGAACTGTGAGGCCGTGTCGGGATAGCGGCTCGCCGGCAGCATGGTCAGGGTCGTGAGCACGTGTGACGGGTCGAAGCCCAGATCCCGTCCCTGGACGATGAGAAAGCTGCGGGCCAGGACGCCGGCGCCCGACAGCAGGAGCACTGCAAGCGCCACCTGGGTCGCCACGAGCGCGTGAGCTGTGCGTCGTCGGCCGCGTGCACCGACCGCGCCGCGGCCGCCGTCACGAAGGGCCGTCATCACGTCGAGCACACCCATCCGCACCGCCGGGGCGAGGCCCACGGCCACGCCGCTCAGCGCCGTGATCCCCATCACGTAGGCGATGATGCGGGCGTCCATGCCGTAGTCCAGCAGTTGTGCGGCCCACGGCTGCGTCGGCGGCACGGCTGCGGCGCTGTACGCACGCAAGAGCAGCCTCGCCACGCCTGTGCCAATAACGCCGCCACCGAGCGCCAGCAGCAGGCTCTCGAACAGCTGCTGGCGGATCACGCGGCCGTGTCCGGCACCGAGCGCCAGGCGGATGCTGGCCTCGCGCGTCCGCTCGAAGCTGCGGGCGAGCAGCAGGCTGGCGATATTCGCGCATGTGATGGTCAGCAGCACCACCACGCCGGCCCACAGCGCGCCGTAGATCGCCGCGGCGTCCCGGCCCACGAACATCGCCGCAAACGTCTGCACCCATGGCGTGATGCCCGCATTCGTTTCCGGATAGGCCGTGGCCAAGCGGACGCCCACGGTCGCGAGCTCGCTCCGAGCCTCGGCCGCGGTCACGCCTGGCGCGAGTCGCGCCACCGCGAACCAGAGACGACGGGCGCTGCGCGGCTCTCCCGTGACTCGCGGACCGATGGGTAGCCAGAGGTCCTGGTTCTGGGGGAATACGAACTCCGCCGGCATGATCCCGACGACCGTGGTCGCAACGCCATTGATGCGGACCACGCGTCCGAGCACGCCCCGATCGCCGAGCAGCTTCGCCTGCCAGAACCGGTCACTCAGCATCACGACAGGAGCGGCCCCGGGCCGATCGTCGCCCGCGACGAAGTCACGTCCCAGCGCCGGGCGCGCGCCGAGCAGCGTGAACGTATTGGCTGTCACCTCGGTGGCGGTGGCCGTCTCGGCCCCGGTGCCCGCATCGAAGGCCACGCGCAGGTCGGCCACGGCCGCGATGTCGGCGAAACTCCGCGTGGTCGCCCGCCAGTCGAGCACGTCCTGATACGACACGCAGCAATCGCGTCCGGTCGTCAGATACACGAGGCGGTCCTGGTCGGTTAGACCGGCGAATCCGCGAAACAGGGCGGCGTTGGCCACGGTGAAGACGGCCACGTTGATGCCGATACCAAGCGCTAGCACCAGCACGGCACCCGTGGTGAACCGCGGCGCACGCCACAGGCTTCGTCCCGCGTAGCGCAGATCCATCCAGGCCCTCTCCAGGACCGGGAACCCACGCGCCTCGTGCACAGCCTCTCGGGCCGCGACACGGCTGCCGAAGCCGACGGCGGCGAGGCGGCGTGCCTCAGCGGGGGAGTGGCCCCGCCGCTGGAGTTCCGCGGCGGCCAGGTCCAGGTGATGCTCGAATTCGTCATCGAGTTCGGCGCCCGTCTCCCGTCGGGTCAGGACGGACCACAGGCGGATGATGCGGCTACGCCAGCGGGCGGTCACTTCGCGTCGCCCCCCGCCGGTGCCAGCACCCGTCCCATCACGGCGGACAACCGCGCCCAGTAGGACTTCTGCTCCGCCAACTGCTTCCTCCCAGCCTTCGTGATGGCGTAGAACTTGGCGCGCCGGTTCGCCTCGGACGTGCCCCAGTCGGCGGCGATCCAGCCGCGGTGCTGGAGCCGCACGAGCGCCGCGTAGATCGTCCCTTGGTTCAGCAGGACATCGCCGCCGCTGCGTTGCTCGATGCGTCGGGCCAGACCGTAGCCGTGCTGTGGGCCCATGGCCGCGAGCGTCTGCAGCACCATCACGTCGAGGGTGCCTTGCATCAGGTCGAGCTTGTCAGTGCGTCCCATCGGTCCTCTGGTGTCGTGCCGGAGATCATTCGGGATAGCCGCGGAACAGGATCGCGTCCACGACCGTGAACACCGTGGTGTTCAGTGCCCGTGCAAGCGCCAGCATGGCGACGGACGCCAGGGTGTAGGTCCAGTCACAACGACTCGAAGCCAGAGTGCATTCATGTGGTGTGGCCACAGGAATAGCGGATCGCGCTGTGGGATGTCCACGGGAAAGTGGGCCGACTCGGCAGCCGGCTGCCGCAGACCTTACGCCGGCGCGTCCGATTCCCGGTTGACCACGGCCGCTGCCGCCGCTACTGTGCGCCGATGGACGCACTCCGCGATGTGGCGTACGCGTGGCGCCACTGTCGGCGCGCCCCAGGGTTCACCGCTGCCGCGACGCTGACCTTTGCCCTTGGCATCGGCATCACGACCGCAGTACTCACCGTGGCGAACGCGGTTCTGCTTCGGCCGCTGCCGTTTCCCAACGCCGATCGACTCGTGCGGGTCGTGGAGGCGCCGTCGGCCGGAGCGACCGACGGTGGCCAGGCGCAGGTCGCCGTTGAGCCCGAGGAGTTCGCCGACCTGCGCGACACCATCACGACGCTGTCCCACCTTGGGGTCTACACGTCAGCCACCGCCACACTCACGGGTCGTGGCGACGCTGAGCCGCTCTCCGTGACCCGCATGTCCGCCTCGTTCTTCGGCATGCTGGGTGCGGCGCCGGCCCTCGGGCGGGACTTCGGCCCCAGCGAAGAAGCGGGTGGTCCAGCGACAGTCGTCGTGCTGAGCCACCGCGTGTGGCAGCGCATCTTCCTGGGTGCCACGGACGCGCTTGGTCAAATCGTAGAGATTGATGGCCAGCCCGTCACGGTAATCGGCGTCATGCCGCCCGGCTTCGGCTTCCCCGATGCGCTGACCGATGCGTGGATGCCATTCCGGCCCACGCGGCTGCCGGGTCGCTCGCAACGCTTCGCGCTCTACGGGGCACTCGCCCCCGGCGTGCCACTGTCGGAGGCGTCGGCCGCCGTCAGCGCAGCCCTGCAGGACCTCCGCGGATTCCCATCAGTCGACGATTACCGCGCCGCGGGCGAGCGATTGCCGTTCGAACTCGTGACGTGGAAGGAAGACATGGTCGCGCCCGTGCGCCCGGCCCTGGTCCTCCTGACCGTGATGGCGGCGCTTGTCTTGCTACTGGCGTGCGTCAACATCGCGACCCTGTTGCTCGCCCGCGGCACCGCTCGACAGCGCGAGATCGCGACGCGGGTCGCCCTGGGCGCGAGTCCAGGGCGGATCGTGCGTCAGCTCGTGACCGAGAGTCTCGTCCTTGCGATGGGCGGTGGCGCCGCCGGCCTGGCGCTGACGGCAGCCGCAGTACGCGGCATCACCGTCCTCGGCGTCACCCTGGAGCGTCGCGACTTCAGTCTCGCGTCGCGCCTGCCACGGCTCGAGGAGGTGCACATCGACGCCGGGACGCTGGCCATCGTCCTCGGCCTGGCCGTGGTCAGTGCGCTCGTCGCCGGCCTGTGGCCCGCGCTCCGTCTCACCCGCATGTCGGCAGCGCTCACGTCGTGGGCGTCGCCGCGCGTCGCCGGGGCTGGGAGTCGGCGGTTCGCGGCACTGGGACTCTTGGTGATGGCGCAAGTCGCCCTGTCTACCGCGCTGCTCGTCAGTGGCATCCAGGTGATGACCAGCTTCGTCCACGTCCTGCGCGCCGACCTTGGGTTCGAGACCGACCGCCTGCTGACGTTTCGCATCGCGTTTCCGGCGGGACGGTACAGCCGCGAGTCGCTCGAAGCGTTCAATCACCGCGTCATCGACGCGCTCGGTAGCGGGGCAGGCGTCGAGGCCGCCGCGAATTCGTCGCAACTCCCGTTCGTGCGGTCGGTGGCCGGCGCGATCGCCTCGACGGCCCCGGCCGTGCCAGGCGGGGAGGTGGAGGAGGGACCGCTTGCCACGCGCACGGTCAACGACTGGGTCCACCACGAGTGGTTCCACGTCATGGGCCTCCGCATCGTCGATGGACGAGGCCTCGCGGCCACCGACGATGCCCGCGCTTCGCGGGTCGTGGTCGTGAACGAGGCCCTCGTCCGGTCTGGCCTGCTTGGGAACGTCCCGGTGGGCCGGCGTCTGTATTTCGGTGCCGGCAGTGAACCCTGGGAGGTCGTCGGCGTCGTCCAGAACTTCGTGCGGTTCGGGCTCGGCGAGCCCGAGCGCCCGGCGGCGTACTTCGATGCCCGGCAGCGGCCCGCCTTGCCCGGCATGCCAGGTCGGGGGCCGTACGTCGTGGTGAAGACTCAACGGCCTGGCCTCGACGCGCTAGTGGCCATCCGCTCGGCGGTTCACGCGGTGGACGCCGACGCGACGGTCATCGATGTGGCCACGATGGACGACATCGTTGGCAGCGTCCGCGCCCGGCCGCGCTTGTATGCCGCACTCACGACGGTGTTCGCTATTGCCGCGCTGCTGATCGCCTCTGCGGGCATCGCCGGTGTCGTGGCCTACGTCGTGGCCCAGCGGCGCCACGAGACAGGCATTCGGCTCTCGCTGGGCGCGACGCCGGCACGGGTGGTGGGGGAGTTCGTCGCGGAAGCCGCGTGGCGGACGGCCGCCGGGACGGTGGCGGGTCTCGCTGTCGCCGCGGGCCTGGCGACGTGGCTCCGGGGGATGTTGTTTGGCGTCCAGCCGCACGAGCCAGGTGCCTTCGTCGGCGCTGCCATCGTCATCGCGATCGTGACGATCGGCGCCGCGGGTGTACCAGCGCGGCGCGCGGCGAGCGTCAATCCCGCCGAGAGTCTGCGAGCGGAGTAGGAGATGCGCCCTCGACGAACAGCAGTGGGCCGTTGACCTCAGCGCTACGAGGCCGATTTGGCGCGCGTGGCTCGGCGCACCGCTCCTCGTTGGCGGAGGGCGACCCCGGCCGCGGTGGCGGTTAGCAAGGCAAGCACGAACATCGAGAACACCGGCAGTGTGCGTGCCAGGTAGTCGAGCGCCCCAGGCACCCGTTCCGGCGGCATCGTGGCCATCAGAAGCATCGGATTGATCACTGCCGCGTGTACGGTCATCGCCGCGCAGACGGCCAGTGCGCCGCTCATGGCGCGCGAACCCATCGCGACACCTATCAGGGCGCCCATGGAAAGGCACGGGAGCAGAGTCACGCCCCGCCAGAAGACCGTGGCCGGCACGTACTGGTACATCGGCACTCGCACCACAATCTGTCCCCCGAGCCAGAAGGCACCCCAGGTCAGAGGCAGGAGCAGTACGAGTCCGACGATCCCGACAAGCGAGAAGGTGAACGGCGCCTCGCGGATCGGTGCGATGGCCAGCTGCGCGACCGTGCGTAGTACCTGACGCCAATACCACCACCTGGCGACGCGCGCACCGTCACGGCTGGCGATGGCGAGTCGTTCCTCGTGGAGGTCGCCCACGATGGCGTCAGCGTCGGCCGGGGTCGTGAACAGAGCGATGCACCACATCATGCGAGGCTGCCTTTCAGCGAGAGTCCATCTGCCATGCGGCGCAGCGCGTCGTGCGTGCGCTCGACGATAGCGATCCCCTTGGCCGTGACGCGGAAGTGCCGCTTCGCCCGACCGCCTCGCTCCGCCGTGGGAGCGCCAACACGCGATCGGACGAAGCCTTTCGTTTCCAGGCGCCCCAAGGTCGCGTAGATCGCGCCCACCGACACGTCCCGCCCCGTCCGGAGCGCAATCTCCTGTCTCACGGTGACGCCGTAGGCGTCGTCGCCGAGGCGGAGCAGCGCCAGCAGCACCAAGTGTTCGAATTCGCCGAGGTAGTCGCCCGCCATTACAACTACAATATAGAACAAATAAAGCACCAACGGTCAATGCCCAACTGATGTGCCTCGGGATGTGGAGTGCGCGCCGACGCGCGCGTGACCTCAGGTTCGGTCTGCGCCGCGGTTCCAGGCCTGGCAGGGCGCGGGCGTCGCCTGTTGACTTTCGACAGGAGGCTGCAGATACTCCTGTTGCAATTCAACAGGAGTGCGCCCGTGAGCCCATCCGCTGAAGTTCCATACGGCACTCTCGATCTCATGGTGCTGAAGACCCTCGAGGGGCTCGGACCGCTCCACGGTTACGGCATCGCGCGGCGGATCGAGCAAGTCACCGACGGTGGCTTGGCGCTGAATCAGGGCACGATCTACCCCGCGCTTCTCCGTCTCGAGCAGAAGGGCTGGATCAAGAGCGCGTGGGGCACGAGCGAAAACAATCGACGTGCCCGGTTCTACAACATCACCGCTCGCGGTCGTCGGCAGCTCGCTGCGGAGGCCGATCTGTGGACGCGGACCGTCGCGATGGTCGGCCGCCTGCTCGGGTCGCAGTCATGATCACGGCGCTCCGGGTGCTGGTGGCACGGTGGGTGGGCGTGGTCACTGGGCGTTCCAGAGACGCACGTTTGACCGAAGAGGCCCACGCGCACATCGACGCGCTCGCCAGCGAACATCGTGCGCGCGGCCTCACGGACTACGAGGCTCGGCTGGCAGCCCGGCGCGATTTCGGCGGCCTCGACCAGATGTCCGAGGCACATCGCGAGCAACACCGTCCGGTGTGGCTCGAGGCGCTGGCCCACGATCTCCGACTGGCGGTGCGCCGCCTCTGGGCCGAACCGTGGTTCTCGGCGGCGGTCGTCGTGGCGCTCGCGATCGGCATTGGCGGGTCCGTCTCCGTCGTCGGTGCGGTGACGGCCATTGCCTGGTCACAGCCGCCATTTCCTGAACCACACGAAGTCGTATCAGTGGGCACGGTTGACGATCGAGGACGGCGCGCCGACGTCTCCTGGCTCGACTTCCAGGAGTGGCACGAGGCTGCTCGCTCGTTCGAAGACCTGGCCGCCTTCTCTGGAGTGTTCTTCACCCTTGGGGTCGACGGTCATGGAGCGGAGCGCGTGCAGGGCGCGTTCGTGTCCCACGGCCTGTTTGGCGTGCTCGGACTGCGACCCGAGCGGGGACGCGACTTCACGCCTGGGGACGACCTGCCTGGCGCGGCGTCTGTCGCGCTGGTGGGCCGCGCCACGGCCGAATCGCTGCTCGGCGGCGTCGAGCGGGCGATCGGCCAGAGCGTGCTGCTGGACGGCGTGCCCACAACGGTCGTTGGCGTGATGCCACCGGAGGTGTCGTTCCCGTTGACCGGAGGCGTGTGGCGGCCGCTGGTCCACCAGACGGGCCTTCGCGAGAGTGCCCGAGATCGGCGCGTGCTGGGGACGGTGGGCCGGCTTGGCCCTGGTGTGAGGCCGGAAGCTGCTCTCGCGGAACTGACCGCGATTGCGGCTCGATCGCCCCGAGACGCGGCGACGACCACGGTTCGGGTCCGTCCGACGCTCGTGACGTTTCGAGAGCGCTTCCTGGGACGCTCGACCGATCCGGTACCGCTGGCGCTACTCGTGGTCGCGGGGATGGTCCTGCTCATTGGCTGCGCCACGGCCGCGACGCTTCTCTTCGCGCGGTCGACCTACCGAATGGACGAGGTCGTGATGCGGGTGGCCCTCGGTGCCTCGCGATCACGACTCACGGCCCAGCTTCTCGCCGAAAGCGCCGTGTGCGCCGTGGTGGCTGGAGGGCTCGGACTTGCTGTGGCGAAGCTTGCCCTGCAGCGGTTCAGCGTCGAGCTGTCGGGCGCCGGACTACCTCCCTGGGTGCGCTTCACGGTCGAATGGCGGGTCGTCGCCATCGCGCTGGCGGCGACGCTGACGGCCACGATACTCGGCGGCCTGGCGCCGGCCCGCCGACTCACCACCGCTGCTCTGGCCGGCGTGCCCGGACGCATGCGCGGCACTGATGGCCGGCCGACGCAACGCTGGATCCGCGGGCTGCTCATCGCCAAGGTCGCGCTCACCCTGGTACTGCTGTCGACATCGGGCTACCTCCTCACCGGAGCCCTGGCCCTGTGGCGAGCGGACCAAGTCGTCGACACGACCGGCGTGGTGACGGCGCGTCTCGGGATGTCGGGGCCGGCGCTGGTTCACCGGGATCAGCGACTGGCGATGCTGCGCCGGCTCAGCGAGCGCCTGCAGGGACGTCCCGACATCGCGGCCGCGTCGTTCGCCACAGCTCCACCCTTTGCCCCGGCACCCTCGCGCCGAATGTCGCTCGGTGGTCGCGCCGAGATCGACGATGCGCTCACCGCCCGGGTGGTGGGTATCGATGCCGCGTACTTCGCCACCGCGGGTGTAAACCTCGTGGCCGGACGTACGTTCGCCGATGGCGACAAGACAGCCACGGCACCCGTGGTCATCGTCAACACGGTCTTCGCCGAGCGGCACTTCGGTGGCGCGGCGATGGGCCGGCTCGTGCAACTCGCACCGTCGGCCACGGAATCCCCGCGTGGGCCCTGGGCGACCATCGTTGGGGTCGTGCCGCCGTTGCGCCATTCTCCCCGTCCCGAGGCCGAACCTACGGTGTACGTGCCACTCGCGCAGGATCTGCCGTTGACGGTCTTCGTCATGGTGCGTGCGGCCGAGGGTGTGCCAGTGGCCGACATCCTGCGGGACGAGCTCGTGAGCCTCGACTCAGCGTCGGTCCTCTACGCCTGGCAGACACTTGGCCGCCTGTCCGAGATCTCTCGATGGACCGTGCGGACCGTTGGGGGCATCGTCGTCATCCTTGGCACCTTGGCCCTATGCCTGGCCGCGCTCGGCATCTACGCGGTGACCGCCTACGCCGCCGGAAGACGCGTGAAAGAGGCTGGGGTTCGAGTGGCCCTCGGGGCCACCGTGCCGGACGTGGTGCGGCTCTTCGTGCGCGGTACCCTCGGCCCCGTGGCGCTCGGCCTCGCACTGGGCGTGACCGCCGGATGGGCCGCGTCGCGGGCGTTGCTGGCACTGGTGCTCGATGGCGTTGAGGTTGGTACGCCGATGCTGCTCCCGGCGGCCGCGCTCATTGCTTTCGTTGCCGTCGCGGCTGCGGTCCTACCCGCGCGCCGAGTGGCGGCACTTGATCCGGTGCAGTCATTGCGCTGCGACTAAAGGGGCGGCCATGCTGACGGTCCAGGGACTGCGCAAGAGCTACGGCGGCGTCCAGGCGCTCCGCGAGCTCAGCTTCACCGCCACGCCTGGCCGGGTCATCGGCCTGCTGGGACCGAACGGGTCCGGCAAGTCGACGACGATCAACTTGCTGACCGGGCTGATGCGTCCGTCGGCGGGCACCGTCTGCTGGCACGGCGTGGACATCCATCAGCAGCTCGTGGCGTATCAGGCGCTCCTCGGCTACGTCCCCGAAGAGCCGCGACTCTACGCCTACCTCACCGCGGTCGAGTATCTGACGCTCGTCGGCGGGCTTCGCGACCTCGATGGGACCGTCGTCGCGCGACGCGTTGACCGTTTCCTGGAACTCTTCGGCCTCGAGACCGACCGCTACTCGCCCCTGTCGTCGTTCTCGAAAGGCATGCGGCAAAAGGTGCTCATCTCCGCGGCACTGCTGCACGACCCGCAGGTCGTGATTCTCGACGAGCCGGACTCCGGACTCGACGTGGCGTCGACCTTGATGCTGCGCAGCGCCGTGCGGACGCTGGCACAGGCGGGGAAGACCGTTGTCTACAGCTCGCACGTTCTCGACATGGTCGAGAAGATCTGTACCGACGTGATCATCCTGCACCACGGAACCGTCGTCGCGCAGGATTCGGTGGCACGTCTGCGCGAACTCTCGAAGGCGCCGTCTCTCGAGGCGGTCTTCGCCACGTTGGCTGTGGACGACAACGTGGATGCGACGGGTCGAGCCATTGCGGAAGTGGGGACGCTGTGAGGCGGCCCGCGGCGTGGCGGGCCGAGGCGCGCCAGTTCCGCCTGCTGGTGGGTGTGTCGTACCGTCGTCTGCTCGATGCCGCCCTAGCCTCGCGCGATGTGGATGCGGAGCAGTTCGCCCTGTGGGGCGCGGCGCTGCTGGCGACGCCGCCACTCTATGCGGCCATGATCTGGCCGAGCCGGTATCCGTGGTTGCGGCGCCAGGGCTTGGACGTGCTCCACACCGCGGTGGTGAGCGACCGCCTGTTCTTCGTCGCATGGTCACTGCTCGTGGCTGTGTTGGTCGGGGCGCTGCTATGGGACGCGTTGTTCCCTGACCGCACCGACCAACAGGTGCTGGGCGTTCTGCCGGTCCGAAGTCGCACCGTGGCGGCGGCTCGGTTGGCGGCGGCGCTGACCACGGTGGCAGTGCTGCTGGTGGCGATCAACCTTCCGGCCGCCAGCCTCACTGCGCTCAGCGGCGCAGTCGACCCGTCCGTGGGCAGGGTGCCTGGCATCTTCCTCGGGCAGATGGTGGCGACGGTGACCGCGGGCATCTGCGCCTTCAGCACGCTGCTCGTGATGCGAGGCGCCGCGGCCTGGCTGCTCGGCGCGACGGTGGCCTCCCGCATCGCCGTGGCGTTGCAGTTCGTGTCGGTGCTCGCCACGTTCCTGGGTCTGATGTTCTTGCCTGGGCTGTTGGCCGTCATGATGCGCCAGGTGCCTGCAGGCACTGGCGTGCCGCTGCCGCCCGTCTGGTTCATGGGGCTCTACGCCTGGTTCGCCGGTCCCTATGCCACCGTACTGGCGCCCCTCGGCGTCTGGGCCAGCGGCGCCCTGGCGGCAAGTGTGACGCTCGCCCTGGCCGTTTACGTGCTGCCCGCGCGGTTGGCGGCGAGACGTGCGATCGAAGCGCGCGACGGAGGCCAGGGGGCGCAGCGGCTGTTGGCACCGCTGTTGGCGGCGGGTGCCGTCCTGCGTCGTCCCAGCGCCCGCGCCCGCTACGCGTTCGCGGTACTGAGCCTCACGCGCAGTCGCCGGCATCTACTCATCGTCGCGAGTTACCTCGCGCTCGGGGTGGCACTCGGGGGCGTGCGGGTGCTGTCACAGGGCGTCCGCGGTCGACTCTCCGTGGACCAGCCAGCCGCGTTCCTCGTCGTCATTCCCTTGGTCCTGATCTTCTTCCTCGTGCTGGGGCTGCGAGCCGCGTTCGCGGTGCCGACGGACCTGGCCGCCAACTGGGCCTTTCGCATCGTGGGCCCCAGGAGCGTGCTCGAGAGCCGGTCTGCTGCGCGCCTCGCCTTCTACACCGTGGCTGTCTTCCCCGTGGTGGGATTGGCCGTGGCGGTGGCCGGATGGCAATGGGGGACAGGGGTTGGCCTGCGGCTAGGCGCCATGCACCTGGCAGCCGGCGTGATGCTGACAGAGGTGGCGCTGCAGGGCCACGAATCTGTGCCGTTCACGAAGTCTCGCGCGCTCTCGACGTCGTCGTTGAAGGTTGGTGTGGCGCTCGCCATCGGGCTGATCTACTTCGTGGCGTTCCGCTTCGATGGTCTTCAGCTGTGGGCATTGGCCACGCCGTCGCGGGCGGCCGCCTATGTCGTCTCACTCCTCCTCGCGGCCGTATTCGTCGCGGTAACCGGTCGCCACCGGTCACGATCCGAACTGGCGACATTCGACGCACCAGACGATCACGCGGTCACGCAACTCAAGTTGTCGGAAGCCAGCCTCTGAGTGGGGAGCCCATGCGCCGGATGGTGGTCCTGTTCTCGCGTGTGCTTGACGTCGTCTTCCGCGGACGTCGCGATCGGCGCGTCTTCGAGGAGGTGCAGCAGCACCTCGACCTCCTCACCGAAGAACACCTGCGCCGAGGTCTGTCCTTGGCGCAGGCGGAACTGGCGGCCCGGAAGAGCTTCGGTGGGGTCGACCAGGTGATCGCCAGCTATCGGGACCAGCGGGGCTGGCCGTGGTTGACCCGGCTCACGGAAGACACGTGGTGTGCGGCTCGCCAGATCAGCCGCGACATGCGTTTCTCTGCCGCGGTGGTCGGGGTGCTCGCGCTCGGTGTCGGCGTGAGTCATTTGTTCCTGACGCTGACCTATGCCCACACGATGCGGGGGCTGCCGATCCCAGCAGTGGACCGCGTGATGTTCGTGTCCACGGCGACCCGGCAGGGCCCGCTTCAGGGGTTGTCGTTTCAGGAGTTTCGCGACCTCCAGGCGCTGCCCACGTTCAGCGATCTGGCGGCGTTCTCGAATACACAGGTCACCCTCGGGGGCGAAGGCGACGTCCCCGATCGCATCGACGCGGCCTACGCATCGGCCGGCGGCTTTGAGGTCGCCGGGGCGACCCCCGTGCATGGCCGCCTGATTACCGCCGCCGATGATCGTGTCGGCAGCGTGCCGGTGCTGGTACTGACTGAGCGCGTTTGGCGCGACCGCTATGGGACGAGTCCAGACGTGCTGGGACGCACGGTGCTCGTGGGCGGTCAGGCGACGACCGTCGTCGGTGTCGTGTCTGATGCCTCCGGCTTCCCGAGTCCGGCCGCGGTCTTCCTCCCGCTGGCGCATCAACCTGGCATCGTGGACGCCGCCAGGGACGCACGCAGTCTGCGCGTGTTCGGGCGGCTCGCGGATGGCGTTGAAGTGACGGATGCGGCAGCAGCGGTCGGGGCGGCGAGTACCAGATGGGAGGCGTCGTACCCGACATCGAACCGTGGAGTAAGAGCGGTGGTCGTGCCCATCAACGAGCGCTATAACGGTCCAATCCAAGGCTGGCTGCCGTTCATGCTGGCGGGCTTGATCGTGGTCGCGGTGGCCAGCGCCAACGTCGGCAATCTGCTGCTCACGCGTGGCGCCGCGCGCGCACGGGAAGTGGCCATCCGTACGGCCCTTGGAGCGAGCCGAGGGCGCATCGTCCGCCAGCTGCTCATGGAGAGCACGTTGATGGGTGCTCTCGCCAGCGCGCTCGGCCTGCTCGTCTCTCGCGTCGCACTTGCGGCCTATCGAGCAGGGGTGCCGGACAACATCCTGCCGTACTGGATCGACTATTCGCTCGACCGCGTGGTGGTGATGATCCTTGTGGCCCTGGCCATCGCGACGGTGGCCGCGTGCGCGTTGGTTCCCGCGTTCGTGGTGTCCAGAGCCGATGCCGCGTCGGTCCTCAAGGACGGAGGCCGGGCCGAGACTGGGCGACGGAGCCGGGGATGGGCGTCGACGGCGTTCCTCGCTGCGGAACTCGCCCTCGCGGTCGTGTTGCTGACACAGGTCGGGGCCGCGACGGTGAACTCGCTCGCGCACGACGTACCCACGAACCACCTGCTCGACGACACCGACGTGTTCACGGGTGCGTTGACACTCCCCGTCAACGGCGAGGCGTCGGCCGAACGGCGGCGCCAGTTCCTCGCCCACGTGCTCGAGCGGATGGCCGCGCTGCCCGGCGTGACGATGGTGACGTTGAGCAGTCACCTTCCGCTCGGTGGCGCGTTTGGGCGGCGGCTTCGCATCGCCGATAGACCGGCTGGAGCTGGAGCGGAAGAACCACAGATTGGCGCGCTCGACGTTGCCCCGGGCTACTTCGAGACCCTGGGATTGCCCGTCACCCGAGGACGGTCTTACGATGTCGCGGACGCGCGTTCAGAGGCCGCGACCGTTGTCATCAACGAGCGCCTGGCGAGTCTGTATTTCCCGGGCGTGGAACCCGTGGGGCAGCGCATCGCGGTGGTGCCAGAAGGCGCGGCCACGATGGCGCCGGAGTGGCGGACGGTCGTCGGCGTTGTGGCGGATGTTCGCCAACGCCCTGTGCCCGAGGTGCAGCCCCTCGCGTACTTGCCGATGGGTGGTGCACCGTCCGCGACAGCGTGGCTGATGGTGCGGTCCGCCGCGAACGCAGGACGGCTGGCCGCGCCCGCGCGGGAAGCGCTGCGACAGATCGACCCGGCCATCCCGCTCTCGAACCCGCGCACCCTGGCAGCCGCAACGCGCGACTTGACGTGGGCCGGTCGGATTAGCGCCAGGCTGGCGCTTGTGGTGTGTCTGGCCACGTTCATCCTGGCCACGGTCGGCCTCTACGCCGTCGTGGCGCATCGTGCAGCGCAGCGGCGCCGCGAGTTCGGGCTCAGGGTCGTCCTCGGTGCCCGAGCACCAGCGTTGGTAGCACTGGTGACGGGGCATGTGCGTGCGGCGATGGGCATCGGCCTCGTGGTCGGCGTGGCCGGCGCCGTCGCGTGGGATCGCGCGTTTTCGCCAGTGCCTCAGAAGGCGTTTCGCGTGGCCGACCCCCTCGTGCTGGCCATGGCGCTTGGCGTGCTGGTCCTCGTCGTCGTCCTCGGTTGCGCGTTGCCTGTCCGCAGAGCGATCGGCGTCTCGCCAGCGAACCTGCTGCGAGAGGAGTAGGTCACGCGTGGCACTGGCTCAGGCCTGACGCCGACCCGTGTTGACGCGACTGCTGGAGCCTGCCAGTATCCGCCCATGCGCGTGGTTACGTGGCTGCTCGCGGCCGCCCTGATCAGTCACCTGCCTGGCCAGGAGGATGAACTCGTTCCATCGCCGTATCTGGCCGACCGCTACACCGCGCCGGCCGAGGCACCGTCGACGGCGATGCTCGCGGCTCGCGAGGAACCGGGCGAACGCCTCGTCGTGAGCGGCCGAGTACTGTTCGGATCTCAGCCCGTGGCAGGGGCGTCGTTGTTCGTGTTCCAAACGGATAGGAATGGCGCATACGCTCCAGGTGTGACAGGCAATGACGCGGAACTCAATCCCAGGCTCTACGCGTTGCTCCGCACGGATCCGGAAGGGCGCTACAGTTACGAGACGATCCGACCGGGCAGCTACGACGGAAACGCGGCCCACGTGCACTACATCGTCAAAGCGATGGGCTACAAGGCACGCATCGTCGACCTGTGGTTTCAGGATGACCCGATCCTTGCCGCGAGGCGCGCGGCCGGTCGGCCGGAGGTCACGGACGCGCTCCGCAATACCCCGTATTACAGGGCGTCAGCCGAGGTGATCGCGATCCGCCCCGTCGTTCGAGACGCGAACGGCACGTGGACCGCGACGAGGGACATCCGAATGTTCCGGAAGTAGGCAGGCTGGCCCGCCTCGCCATCTCGCAATCACTTGCGCGGTGAGACCGGCGAGAGTCGCGCTGAGCCGTTCCGCCCAAGAGGCGCCCAGCTGTCTCGTCTTCATCGCTTTGGGATCGGACCAACAATTCCATCGCCTCGGACGTTTAACAGGGTATGCACGAGGCCGAAGGGGCGCCGACCGCCACGACCGCGCAAAATGAGCGGCTCGCGACGCTCTTCGACGCTCACGGGGACCGGCTGTACCGCCTCGCGCGCCGGCTCGCCCCGAGCGCTGACGACGCGCTCGACCTCGTGCAGGACGTGTTCGTGCGACTCGCCAAATCGCCGCAGCCGGTACCTCACGGTCTGAGCGCCGAAGAGGCGTGGCTCGTGCGTGTGCTCGTCAACGTACGTCGCGACCAGTGGCGCAAGGAGTCGGTCCGGCGGAGGGAGGCGGAACGCTCGGGACCGCCCGTCGCGGAGATTCCAAACCCGGAGACTTCGTACATGCGGCGCATGACGGTATGGCGCGCGCTCGATGCTCTGTCGCCGAGGCGGCGGGCGGTCGTGGTCTTGCACGAGCTCGAAGCCATGCCGGCCTCCGCGATCGCCTCTCTGCTCGGTATCACCACCATCACCGTTCGCTGGCACCTCGCTCGCGGCCGCCGTGAACTGGCCAAGCGCATTCGTCAGACAGGAGCTTCACATGAACAACCTGACCCAGCTGTTGCAGGACGCTGACCCGATCCGTCATGAAGCCTCTCGCCTTGTCGCCCAGCGAGAGCGCCTTCGGGCGGCCATCACTACGGCGAGCCCGGCCGTGGCTCGACCGTCGCGACGGGCAGCGCTCTCTCGGGTCGCTGCACTGGTGGCGGCCGCGACGATCGCCCTCGTGGTCGCCTACGTGTCCGGCGTTCGCCTGACTACACCGGTTGCCGCGCAGGTGCGATTCGAGGTGCGGCTGGCGGAGGAACGTTCCGCGCCTGGACTGGTCGTGGCGCAGGTCGAGAACACCGGTGAAGTGATCTATCTCCATCCGGAAGCGGTGGTGAGTAACGGGGATGTGGCCAGCGCGGTCGCAATCGGCGGGACACCGGGGTTTACCGTGGAAGTGCAGCTGCTCCCGAGTGCCGCCGAGCGCCTGCGCCAGGCGACCGGCGCCCACATCGGCCGGCCGGTGGCGATTCTGTTAGACGGCCGCGTGGCGATGGCGCCTATCGTGCGGTCACCGATTGGCGAGGCTGCCGTCATCACGGGGCAGTTGACAGAGGCCGAGGCACACCGAATCGCGGAAGGCGTGAGCCGCCGCTGAGACAGAGGCTGCATCCCCCCGTATGCGAAGTGGCTACTCAGCGTGTTACCGCTCGAGGAGTTCCGGCCAAGGCCGGGCGGTTCTACTCGCCGAGCACTGACCACTTACCCTAGTCTCAGGGCTTCGAATGCGGCCATATGGGCGACAGGCGTAGCCTGCAGTCTGGCCAGTGTGACGCCGAGCGACGTGATCAGTTGTCGGTGAGCGGCAACACGCGGTCCCTACCGCGGAGCCTCAACGCGCCGGGAACAGCGCCTGCAGGCGGTTCATCCAGGCCTCGCAGGCGGGCAGCGCCTCCTCGAGCCACTGGCGCGCCTCGATTGCCGTCAGATGGGGCCGCACGCGATCGATGTCGCCAAGCAGGCGGGTCCGAACGTTCTGACTGCCGACGGACACGGCAGGCTCGACGTCCTGGGCGGCGAACGGGCTCATGCCGGGGACGAGCCGCATGACCGT